>JAJXXG010000257.1 GCA_021781255.1 Acidobacteriota bacterium | reverse complement strand
TTACTCATGGATTGCTCCACTTTCTCGTTCGACTTGCATGTGTTAGGCACGCCGCCAGCGTTGATTCTGAGCCAGGATCAAACTCTCGTTTGAAACCTGTTGTCGTTCCCGTCTGACGGAGGTCAGAGCAGGAGCGACCGTGTCTGCGCTCGAAAGCAGCAGACACCTTACCTTGTGAGAATGATCAAGCCAAACCTGATCGTTTCTCACGACTGGCACGTTCAACCTTATTGTCAAAGATCCTTACAGCCCTCCGCCTGAGCGGTGCCGTTTGGATCGAGGCCCGGGCTGTTACGCCAAGGTGTCCTCGAACTTGAGGCGCTGGCCGATTTTGCGTTTGACCGCATCTTTCGGCGTTTTTGCGCGAACTTTTTAAGTCTATCGGACTCGCATCGCCTTGTCAACCTTAATCTTTTGCTTCGCCGGAGGCCGCTCAAACTCAATGTTGGCGGTACGTTCCTCGCTTGCGAATCTCGATTGGCTGACCGGGAAATGCCCGTTCAGAAATCATCGCGCTGCGCATAATCTCAAAGAGCGACCAGCAATCTTTGCCGGAGCCGACAGGGCTCGCAGGGAGTTAAACTCCCGGGTCATGCAATGGCTTGTTCTCTCTAGGGATTCCCTACAGGGGTTCAGGGGCGCTTGCCTCACCTGACCCAGCGAACCAGCTTCCCTTTTCCCACCTGGGGCAGGCCACACGGCCACCGGGAGGCTCCACTGCTCATCTGCAACTTTCAAAGAGTAGCACATGCCACTCCTGTTTGCAAATCGCGTTTGCGCTTGCGCTCAATCGCTGTTTGCCACCTGCTGAGAATAGCAATTTGCCGGCCTTGAGGCAAGCGCGCCGCCCTGTGGAAAGCTCCCCAAATCTGTGGGAAACGCCCGGCGCGCCGGATTTTTTCCGAAAATCTTCAGCGCTTCCCACCATTCTTCATCTCTTTCTGGTGCGGTACGGCTTGCCTCGACAACGCGATCAGTAGCTTTGCTTCGTCGGCATTGAGTGCATCGAGTGTAAGAACGCCCAGCGAAACATCATCTGGAGAATCAATTGCGAGGTAATGACTTTCCCCTGAATGCAGGGTAAAGACATTCAAGGCAACATCGCTGCCGAAATACCCGTCGGCGCCGCGTCCCTGAACTTGGGCACAAAAGTGATGCGTGCCAGGCATCACCGGAATGACGATGTAGGTGCTGCCTTTGACTGCTCCCACCCAGCGCCCATCAATGCCCAGTCTGATTACAGGCCCGGAAAAGCTTCCCTTCAACGTGTGTCCGATGAAATATACCTTGGCCTGATCATGGGAGACTGGGACAACGAAGCTGCTGGGAGCGGCTGATACCGCAAACCGTATCTCCGCAGGGCCGCAAGCGGAGGTTGCTTTCCGCATCAATGACTGACTCGAATCCTGCGCTGCAGCGATGTGGAAGTAGGAAAGAGCTACCCCAATCATCGTGCACATCTCCGCGATACATTTTGATCTCATCATGGCTGGCCGCCTAGCACACTCCGTCGCGTGGAAATCACTTCAAATCGGCCTTCGTCATTGTTCATCTGGCGCATCGCTACAAATGGCGAAACCCCATCCACGTCCGAAGTACTGTGCCGTGCAGCTACGAACAGATAGGCAGTCTCATCTTTCACAAGATGCATGGAAAAAACACTGGGTTGATTTCTCATAAAGCCCGATGGAATGCGCGCGCAGAAGTGATGCGCGCCGGGTGGCAATGTCAGCATCAAGTGGCTTCTTCCCCGCAGCAACCCGATCCATTTTCCATCGACTCCAATTTGGAGATGGGGCGTTGGCCAATGAGCGGGATCAATCACATAGACCCGTACAACACCAGCCGCCGCCTGCGCGATCTCGCCTTCCTCCGGTATAAATCTTGCACTGAGATGTGCGCCTTTGGGCCCACACGCCGCCTCGGCTGCCTGCACCATCCCTTTATCCTGCGCATGCACGAACATCGGCGCCAATGCGAGCGCAACGAAGATTAAACTGCGCGTCATCCCCACGCGTGACACCCCCTGACCGGCCAGGATCTCCAAGTGTGATGACCTAGGGACGGGAAATGATGCCCAGATCCGTCATTCCATTCACGAAGAACTGCATGGCGAGGGCGACGAGCAGCAAGCCCATGATTCTGACGAGGATGCGGATGCCGGTTTCGCCCAGCACCCGGCGCACCTGCCCTGCCCCGGCCAGCACCCAGTAACTGACCACGCAGGTGAAGGCGATGGAGCCGAGGATCGCGCCCATCTCCCAGTGCCACAGCCCGGGCGCCGTACCGACGAGCACCATGACGGAAGAGATGGCTCCGGGGCCGGCGAGCATGGGTATGCCGAGGGGCACGATTCCTGCGTCCTCCTTTGCGGCGGCCTCCTCGGTGTCGCCGGTGGCCTCCTGGGTGGCGGAGCGCTTGGCCTGGAGCATGTCCAGCCCGATGAGCAGGAGGATGAGTCCGCCGGCGATTTCAAACGCGGGCAGCTTGATGCCGAACATCTGAAAGATGTACTGGCCGGCGAGGGCGAAGCTGGTGAGCACGATGAAGCAGGTAAGGGCGGCCTTGCGCGCCATGCGGCGGCGACGGGCAGCATCCGCGCTGCTGGTGATGGCCAGAAACGATGGGATGGCCGCGAAGGGATCGACGAGAAAGAAGATGGAGCTGAGCGCCAGCACGCTGAACCGCACAATGGGCGCGGTGCGGATCTCCTGTAAAGCCGTCGCGGCTGGATTGGTCCAAATCATCATGAGCATCACGAGCATCATGCGTGTAGAGGAAGTGTACCAACAGGAGAGTACGCGTGCGCTCTACAATGGGCTCTTGCCGACTGAAGACCAAGGCGACTCGATCACAGTAGTCCTCGTCCGCCCGCGCAATCCACTGAACATTGGAGCGGTGGCGCGGGCCATGGCGAACTTTGGCTTTGCGCGACTCGCGGTGGTGGCTCCCTACGAGCCGCACTGGCGCGAGGCTCGCTCCGCCGTGGAGGCCGAGGACGTGCTGCAAGGCGCAAGAGTTTGCGCAACGCTGGCGGAGGCGGTGGCCGATTGCACGCTGGTGGTGGGAACCGGCACGCTGACGTATCGCAGGCCGGAGCAGCCGGTGATTTATCTGCCGGAGCTGGCTCCGCTGGCGAGGCAGGAACGGGAGCGCGGCGGGCGCATGGCGCTGGTGTTTGGCCCGGAAAAGCATGGGCTGACGCGGGAAGACCTGGCGCACTGCCATGGGATGGTGGAGATTCCCACGGCTGCGCGGCAGCCCTCGATGAATCTGGGGCAGGCCGTGGCGGTGTGCCTTTATGAGCTGGCCAGCCGGGCGTTTGCTGCGGAGCCCGGCCGGGCAGCGGAAGTGCCTGAGGCTCAGGAGGCGGAGCCGGGTGCGCGGTCGGCTGAGCTGGAGCGGCTGGCGGGGGTAATTGAGGAGACGATGGTGGCGGCGGGCTACTCACCGCACGCGATGGAGGCGGCCAACCGGCACGATTTGCGCGTGCTGCTGCGGCGGCTGAGGCTGAGCGCTGCGGATACGCGGCGGATGCTGGGGCTGTTTCGGCGAATACTTTGGCGGCTGCGTCCCATGCAGAACGCGGGGCGCGGGCAGGAGTGACCTTTTCTGTCTTACGCGAGCGCCTGCACGGGTTGAAGCGGCGGCGCGGACGTAAGACCGGGAACAACATTCCGCGATCGCTTTCTTACATCTGTAAGTCAAACCGCGCTGGGCGGTAAGACGATGCAAGACAGAGCACCGATCCCGCTGGATTTTGTCTTACATTGGGCGTTGGCTGGCTTTTCGTGGTGCAGCAGAGCGCTTTGCCGGTAAGACGGGTTACTCGGACTGGCGCAGGAGGTCATCAAGCCTGGGCTTGTGTTTGGCCTGGCGGCCGGTGCGGGGTTCGGACTGGACGACGCGGCTGGGCTTGGGCTGGCCGACGCGCTCCCTTGCGTTGGCCTTGACGGCTTTGGACGCCGAGAAGGTGGCTGGCTTGCGTTTCGTCATGGCAAAGACGAGTATGGATTAGATTGCCCCCGGAGTGGAAGCCCCGGGGTACGAGGCGGATGCAGATTGCCGCCGGGTGGAGTGCAGGAAGCGATGGAAGAGCGGGAGTTTTTTACCGAGACGACGGAGATGCGGACACATTCGCTGACCTGCCCGAAGTGCGGGCAGACGGGCGAGTACAAGGTGACCTGGGTCGTTCGGCGCAAGCGGGCGCAACTGCCGCGCAACGCCGACGAGCGCGACCGCGCGCGATTCGCCAAGGCGCAGTCCTACATGGTGCGGCGCGATGACAAGCTGGCCTGCGCGAATGTGCGGTGCCGCAAGCCGTTTGAGATCACGTCGCTGCAGACGCTGGCATTTTTGACGGACTGAAGTCTGTCGCTGGGGTCGAGGATTGGCGAGGAGGGAAACACCGACATGCTTCGAAGCCTTTTTGCCGCTTTTCTGACTTTAGCCGTCTGCTCTTCCGCATCGCCGGCGGGGCAGGCGCCCGTGCTGCAATTCGATCGGGACATCAAGCTGCCCGGCGTGCTGGGGCGCATTGACCATCTTTCCGCCGATGTGGACGGGCGGCGCGTATTTGTAGCCGACCTGGGAAACGGCAGCGTGGAGGCAATCGCTGTGGACCAGGGCAAGCGCGTGGGACACATCAAGGGGCTGAAGGGTCCGCAGGGAGTTGTCTACGTGCCCGCGAACAAGACGGTTTACGTTGCCAGCGGCGGCGACGGGATGGTTCGCAGCTATGACGGGCGGACGCTGGAGCTGCTGAAGACCGTGGACCTGGGCGATGATGCCGACAATCTTCGCTATGACGCGAAGCGCAAGCTGGTGCTGGCGGGCTACGGCAGCGGGGCGATTGCGCAACTTGGGCTGGACCTGACCCGCCGCGGAGATTTTCGGCTTCCGGCACACCCGGAGGCGTTCCAACTCTCCGCGGATGGCAAGAGGCTGTTTGTGAATTTGCCGCTCCACATGAGCGTGGCGGCCATTGACATGGACACGCAGGCAGTGAATGCGACGTGGGGACATCCCGGGACGCTGGCTAATTTTCCGATGGCGCTCGATTCCGCGCATGGACGCCTGTTTGTGGCCTGCCGCATGCCTGCCCGGCTTCTGATGATGGACGCTGCGACCGGCGCGGTGATGGCGCGCATCGCGACCGTGGGCGATGCCGACGACCTGTTCTATGACGCGGCGCGGGGGAACATCTACGTCATTGGCGGAGGCGGATTTGTGGACGTAGTGCGCGTAGAGGCAGGAAACAAGCTGACCTCTGTGGCCCACATGCCGACGGCGACGGGCGCGAGAACGGGGCTGTTTGTGCCGGAGTGGAACAAGCTTCTGGTGGCGGCTCCGCGCCGGGGGAACAGCGAGGCCCGGCTGCTGGTCTACTCAGTTGCCGGCTCGCAGCCCGTGCAGGCCCCCGGAAAGACGCTCGTCAGGTAGCGCCATCCGCCTGCAATGTGATTGAATCGAAAATGCAAGCGGCCCAGGGCCCGGAGGCCTTTCACGCGGGGTCCGCCAGGAGAATATGATGGCAAATTCCCTTCTTCCCCCCGAAGAGCGCAACCTGACTCCCGACCAGGTGGAGGCGCTGGACAAGCGGCGCGATCTGGGGCACACGTTTCTAGTGATTGCGGGCCAGTTTGCGGTGATCGCCACGGTACTGCTGCTGTGGGTGGGCCAGGACCTGACCTACTCGCCGGGCTGGGCGCATCCCATGGCGTACTACTTCTTTATTGCTCTGGGCATCATTGTGGTCTTTGGCATTACGGGCGTGGTTCTGCGCAAGGGCACGCCGCGCATCGATTAACAGTTCCGAGGCCATCGGGGCGATGTTGAGAACGATGTTGAAAATCAGGACCTTCATCCGGAATTGCTGATTTCCTGACGCTGCAAGACCGGCTGGAGCGGTATGGTTTGAAGGTGTCCATGGCAGCCGCCTCCCCAAGCGTTTCGTCTGCGGTGACGCCGGTCCCCCGGCTGACGGACAGCCATGGCCGCGTGATTCATGACCTGCGTGTGTCCATCACGGACCGATGCAACTACCGGTGTGTGTATTGCCGCACGGGCGAAATGGGCGCGCAGTATCCGGAGCTTGGCATTGACGAGTATCTGCGCCTGATTGGCCTGTTTGTGAGCCTGGGCATTGAGAAGGTTCGGCTGACGGGCGGCGAACCGCTGCTGCGCCGCGGGCTGGTGGACCTGATCCGGAACCTGGCGAAGATGCGCACCCTGGCTGGCGAGCCTCTGGACCTG
>JAJXXG010000578.1 GCA_021781255.1 Acidobacteriota bacterium | reverse complement strand
GGCGGCGGGTCCGCGGATTTCACTCAGAGCCAGGACTTCAATTTCGAACTCCCCGCCCTCATTCTTCACGTGCAGCATGTCTCTCGGGTGTACGTCGCGGGCCGGCTTGGCCTCCACGCCATTGGACTGCACGCGCCCAAGCTCGCAGGCCTTTGACGCCAGAGCGCGCGTCTTGAAGAACCGAGCCGCCCACAGCCACTTGTCCATCCGCACGCCGTTCATCGTGTCCCTCGCAACTCATCCCGCAGAATTGCAACCCGCAAAATACGAAAGGACGCGCTCTGTGCGCGTCCTTTCGCCGTCGTCCCTTTAGTTCGCCAACACTGCCCGGTAGCGAACCTTGTTTCTCTTCACCTTTTCAATCGCCTCGTTGGCCTTCGCCATCGCAAAGCGCTCTGTCTGTGCCTTCACGCCGTGCCGCGCAGCCACGTCCATCATCTCGCGCAGGCGGTGCGGGCTTCCAATGGGACTGCCGGTGATCGCTCGAAGGCCTGAGATGAGCGGAAACGGCTGCACCGTCACAGGCGAAGGCGGCACGCCCAAAAAGCACAGCGTCCCATTCGGCCGTAGCGCCTGCATCAATGCGGCCCATTCCATATCTGCGTTAATCGTGCTTAGGATAAAGTCCTGCGTGCCGGCCACGTCCTTCATCTGCTTGCTCTCGCGCGTATTCACAAAGCGGTGTGCACCCAGCTTGCGCGCCTCGTCTTCCTTGGCCGCCGATGTGGAAAACGCCGTCACCTCCGCGCCAAATACACGCGCAAACTGGATGGCCAGGTGGCCCAGTCCGCCAATGCCCACCACGCCTACACGCGACGAAGGATTGACGCCGTGCGTTCGCATCGGGTTGTAGACCGTAATGCCGCCACACAGCAGCGGTGCTGCGTGCTCGCTTTCCAGCTCGTCCGGAATCGGAATCACAAATCGTGCATCCCCGCGCACCCGGTCCGCATAACCGCCATGCCGGTGCACGCATGTCCCTTCCGACTCAGGGCACAGATTTTCCATGCCCTTCATGCACCACTCGCACCGTCCGCAGCAGTTTGACTGCCAGCCAAGGCCCACGCGAAGGCCTTCTTCCAGTCCGTGCACCTCTGGTCCCACGGCCGCAACCGTGCCGATAATCTCATGTCCCGGAATGAACGGATACTGGCTGATGCCCCAGTCATTTGAAATCAGGTGCAGGTCGCTGTGGCAAATGCCGCAATGCGTAATGGCGATCTCCACTTCATTTGGACGCAGTTCCCCTGGATCGTACCGGAACGGCAAAAGCTCCGCTCCCGCCGCATGCGCCGCCAGTCCTTGAATATTGCTCATTGTCTTTGCGCAGTCCTCGCCGGGGCGTCACAAAAGCCACCCCGCCCCTCGCGGAGCCGGCTCCCCTTTTCGGCAAACTCTCTGGGTTATGCCAGTGTCAGTGTAACCCGCCCCCGCCGTCCACGTGCACCCTCAAGATTGCGAACCCTGAAAGCACGCCGCCCGCCGGCACATTCGCCGTCACCACTGCCGACTCGCCATTCAATTGCGCATCCTTTGCAGCGCGCATCGGTTCCAGTGCATTTGCCATGGAGAGAGGCAGACTTGAGAGTGTTTGCCCGTACATTTCTGCCTGCGCATTGGGCGTCAGCAGGCTCACATACACACGGTCGGCCGCATGCTGTTCGCGGTCCGCAGCCAGCACTGCATCCAGGTCCGGAGCCTTTGCGCCCAACATAGGCTGGTGCATTGCGCGGTCCAGCGTTCCGGCATCTGATACCAATATTCGCAAATTTCCCTCGCCGACCCCCACGGGAATCCGCACCGGAATCCGCACATTACGCTCCGGCTGCTGCCACGGACGCAGCGTCGCCTCCACCGTCACCGTGTCGCCCGCATGCACTTCGTCGCGGCTCACAATCCGCGCGCCTTCCAGCACCACGCGTGCGTTGCGGTTCATCGTCTCCACGTGCAGCGCAATTCCGCGCACCGCGCCAACCCGGCTCTCGTTTGAATAGATCGGATCAAACTGCTGCCCAAACTGCAGCGCGGCCATCAACGGCGCAGGAACGCCGCTCTTGGCCGCCGACCACTGGTCCACCGGAACCGGCGCATGGCCCTCAAGCTCGATAGTGCCCGTCAGATGATAGCTCGTCTGCGCCGTGCTGTCGTTCGACTGCAGCAGAGAGTCATACACTGCCACCATCATCGCCTGTGGCGTCAGCGTTGCCAGATTCAGCACCTCAAAGTGTAGCTGGCGCGTGTGGCTGGGCCGCTGGTCCTCCGGGTTCTCAATCGTCATGTGCACCGGAATCATTTCGGCCTTCGCGCCCAGCACGCCGCGAATCCCCGAATCCCGGTCCTGGGTGAAAGCGCCAATCGTCGCGCCAGTGTTCACAATCTTGAAGGCGTTCAGCGGAGACGCCAGCGTCGCCACCACGTCCGTCGCCGTCATCGGCAATGACACCGGGCCCGCCTGCAAAATTGGGTGTCCGCAGGCCAGCAGTTGCTTCGGGTCAATGTAAGTCACTGTGCACGTCGCTGAAATCTCCAGGTCCCCGCGAATCAACTGTGCACTCACCGCCGAGCCCGGCTCCATCGACGCAATCGCCTTGCGCGAAATCTTGTCCTGCGTCGCGGAGTCACCCACGCCGCCTGCGGCAATCATGTCCAGTCCCGTCCCGGCCATCTTCTTCTTCCACAGCGCAATTGCCTCGGGCGTGAAGCCGCTCATCACCAGCGGCGTTTCCATCGCCTGAAAGGTCATTCCACCCGCAGAAAAATCCTCACTCGCCGCCGCATCCTTCACCACGGCAGCGTCTGCACCCGGCTGCCCCGCGCCTATCGGAAGATTCTTCACCTCCAGCATCTGCGCAATCGGCGTGATGCCCGCAATCGGTTCCTTGCTGAACTGTCCAATCCGATAAGACAATGAGCCCATCAGCTTGTCGCCCACATACACCGGGCTGCCGCTCATGCCCGCCACCACGCCCGTGTACTCAGGCTTCGCTCCCAGCAGCCGCGCCAGAATCATGTCGTGCCCCGGCCCACGCGCGCCACGCAGCACACCCAGAATCTCCACCTGCATCGGTTCCGGTTTTGTCCCCTCAAAAACCGTCCACGCCGTCGCCATCAGTCCGCGATGCACCTTGCTTAGCGGATAGAATCCGCCCGTGGAGGGCGGAGGTTCCACCTGACTTGCACTTGCGGGCGCAGCCGCTTTGTCTGCCGTCGCTGGCTTCATCTGCGCTGTCGCCACCGCGCAGCTCAGTGCCGCGGCCAACGCCATTGCCACGGTCGCCGTTCGCATGAGTTTCCTGTTTTCCTGGGTTTCCTTCTGGTGCGGATTCACGTCTATAAGAGTACAACCGTGGGCAGGGTCTTCCGGGGTCTGCACCCTTCCTGCTTCAGCCCATCCAACCTCCCATCCTGCGCCATGGCTGGTTGGACGCATTTGGAGGTTGCCGGTCACCACTGCCCGCCGCAAGCTGCATACTTCCGGCCCGGGTTTCGAGTGCTCGAAATCCGGTTGCCCGGTCACTGTTGCCCAGGCATGCGGGTCTTCCCGTATGCTTGCTTCAGAATCGAGGTCCTCATGACTCCGCTGCGACTGTCCGCTTCCCCCCTTTGTCGCCTTGCTCTTCCGGCGGTTGCACTTGCGCTTGCCTCCGCGCCGCTCTGCACTGCGCAAAGCACCACGCCAAGCCAGACGGCGCAGGACCAGACCACGCAGACCCAACAGCAAACCCAGCCTCAGCAGCAGACCCAGCAGTCGCCTGAAATCTCGCCCGGCCCCGCCGCTGGTGGGCCCTCCGGTGACAACGGCGTCATCGCGATACCCAGGAAGACGCAGCCGCAGGTTGCTCCGGCTCCCGCGCCGGCGCGCCCCAAATTCAAGAATCCCGTTGGCACACCCAATTACACCGTCCGCGTCAACGTTCCTGAGGTCACGCTCGACGTCGGTGTGCTGCTTGAGAAGACTGGTCAGTTTGTCCCGAATCTCAAGCCGAACAACTTTCGTGTGTACGAAAACGGCGTGCAGCAGAAGGTCATAGGCTTCAAGCGCGTCGAGGCGCCCATCACCGCGCTGCTGCTTTGTGAGTTCTCCAACAATCCCTGGACCTATCGCTTCGTTTACGACATGCGCAACGCTGCGTGGGACTTCGCCCAGCAGCTTCGCCCGCAGGACTACGTCGCCCTGATGACCTATGACCTGCACACCACCATCTGGCTCGACTTCACGCAGGACAAGCGCCAGCTGCTCAACGCCATCAACTCGCTCGTGATTCCCGGCTTCAGCGACTACAACATGTTCGACGCGCTCAATGAAGCCGAGGACCGCCTCAGCCGCATCCCCGGCCGCAAATACATCATCCTCATCGGCTCGGGCCGAGACTCCTTTTCGCGCCTCGACCTTGACCAGATCTACAAGAAAGTCAAGGCCACGCCCGACATCACCATTTACACCATCTCCACCGGCGGTGCGCTCCGCGCCATGACCGAAGGCATGCCCGGCATGGACAACGCCATGCGCGATCTTGACTTTCTGCAGGCCGACAATGAGATGCGCACCTTCGCAAAGATCACCGGCGGCATGAGCTTCTTCCCGCGCTTTGAGGGTGAGTTGCCAGACGATTTCGCTGCCATCAACGCAGCAATCCGCTCCAAGTATCAGCTTGTCTACCAGCCCAGTGACACCAAGCAGGATGGCACCTATCGAAAGATTCGCGTTCAATTGGTAGATGACGAGGGCCGCCCGCTCATTATCGAGGACCGAAAACACCACCGCTTGAAGTACGAAATTCTTGCACGCGACGGCTACCGCGCCAAGGAGCAGGTCGAGTAGCGCCATGGTGCAGGAGGGCAGCGCCCGCAGTCGGCCTTCCGCAGACCTCGGGCACGCTATTCGTCAAGGAATCCGGGGCCACTTCTCAAACGTGGCCCCGAAGCTGAGTCCGGGTTAGCCCAGCTTGATCATGAAATCCCGGATATAGTAGGCAATCACGAAAACCGTGGCCGCCACCCATGTCCATAGGAAGATTCGGATCACAGGCTCAAGCCGGTTCACCTTTGCAACGATCGCCGCTTGCGCGTTCTTCTCGTTGTCGAACGATTCGTCCAGGAAAATCTGGTCCTCTTCATCCTTGGTCAGATTGCTGCGGTAAATGTAGAGTCCTGCGGTAATTACCACCAGCAATGACCAAACCACCCACATGATGGGGACAAACGTCATACACCACCTCCGGCGTACGTATGGGTCCGGCCTTCGCCGTCTTGCCCGATTTTCCGCGCCTTCCGCGAGCCCGGGCCCATTCGGCTCAACATCATAGACCTGAGGAGGCACTTCTGTGGTGACAAAAATCACAGTGTTCTTTTCATTGCGGTTCCCACCTGTTTACCTCCCACCCTGTCCCCACACCATTCCCGATCCGGAGAACCTTCCTCGGGAATCCCATCCGCCACCCCCTTCTGAACTCCCGCAACCCCCAATTCCTCAGTCAGACGCGCCCTTTGCGACCTTCCCACGCCCCGGGACATCTAATGGGACAGGTTGCCGATGGGCCTTGAATCCCACCTCGGCCGCGAGTAAAGTTAGCTGTAAGGGAACGTATTTCAACCTCTGGAGAGAGTATGTCCACAACCACCGTCACCCCCGCCCAGGAAACCGAGAAGAAGGCCCCTCTTACCCTCACCCCACAGGCTGTCACCAAGGTGCGGGAAATCATGGCCACACAGGATCCTCTCCCCGCCGGGCTGCGCATTGGCGTCGTTGGTGGCGGATGCTCCGGATTCCAGTACTCCATGGCCTTCGAGAACCAGGCCGGCATGATGGACAAGGTCTACAACTTCGATGACCTGAAGGTCTTCGTCGATGCCACCTCGCTCATGTATCTCAATGGCTGCATCGTCGACTACGTTGAGACGCTAGAGGCCGCCGGCTTCAAATTTGAAAATCCCCAGGTCAAGTCCACCTGCGGCTGCGGCTCTTCCTTCAGCGTCTAAGCGGCACTCAAGCCCCTTGCGCAAAAGTTCCCCGTTCAATGTTCCTCGTAAGGTGAAAAAGCCCGTCTCTTTCCGGACGGGCTTTTTGCATACTGTCTTCGAATTCCAACCCCCGCTGTCTTACTGCGGCTCGGTCCCCGTCATCGGTGCTGTGGGCGTTGCCGGCCCCGCCGGGTTTGAGGTCGGTCCCACGTTAATTCCCGGCGATCCGAACGAGTCGCTTCCCGTCGAACCCCCTGCCGGCTGCCCAATCGTTCCCGCGTTCCCCATCGTCTTC
>JAJXXG010000144.1 GCA_021781255.1 Acidobacteriota bacterium | reverse complement strand
GAATCGAGAAAGGCAAGAAGCCCGTCCCAGTAGTTGGCGGTGTTGATCAGAACGATTGGTTTTGCATGGAGGCCGATTTGCGCCCAGGTGACGGCTTCAAGCAGCTCATCCAGGGTTCCGTAGCCGCCAGGCAAGACCAAAAGCGCGTCGGACAATTCGTGCATGCGTGCCTTACGCTCGTGCATGGTTTCAACCAGCTCAAGCGCAGTAAGCCCAGCATGCGCGATTTCGCGGCCGCTCAGCGCCGCCGGGAGCACGCCGATCACCTCGCCGCCTGCGGCAAGCGCAGCATCGGCGAGCACTCCCATCAAGCCACGGCTTGCGCCTCCATACACCAAGCCCAGACCAGCTTTGGCGATTGCACTGCCAAGCGCCGAGGCTTCTTCACGAAAGACAGGATTCACCCCACAGGCTGATCCACAGAATACGGCCACGCGGCGCGAGGACTTTTCTGAGTTGCTCATCATAGCTCCAGAATAGCGGCCTTGCAGAGTGGGCAACCGTGGAAAACCGCCTCAGCTCCGCGAGCGGTGATGCAACCGATTCCCTTCACTTCCCGATGCCCTGCAGAGAGGCAGTTTTGTTGACATGGTTCCGCCGCACCCGAGGAGTCCGGAAGAATGGGCTGAGCCATGATGGTTACATAATTTCGATTAACGCCAGATCAACACCGCTGTTTGGGGATCATTTTCGGGGGCGTCGCAGGCTGAGAGGAATTGGAATGGCTCTCTGGCTGCCGATGCCGCAGTGGATGCCACGTTCCGGGAGTTCGAGCAGATGCAGGCGCAGGCTACCTCGGCGCAGCTCAGAAACTGGCGATTCGAAAGCGCGCTCTGCCCGGGGTATCTACAGGCCTAGCTCCAGGCGGGTGCGGGGGTCGAGCTGATCGCGGAGGGCGTCGCCAAGGAAGTTGAAGCCGAGGACGGCGCCGGCTACGGCGGAGGCTGGGAAGAGCACAAGATGGGGCGAGTCGAAGAGATGGAGCCGGGCGTCGTTGATCATGGCGCCCCAGCTTGGTGCAGGCGCCGGCATGCCGAGGCCGAGGAACGAAAGCGTAGCCTCTGCGAGAATAACGCCGGCCATGCCGATGGCGGCTTGCACCAGCACGGGCTGCACAATATTGGGCAGAATGTGGCGGAAGAAGATGCGGAGAGGGCCTGCGCCGAGCGCGCGGGCGGCGTCGACAAATTCGCGCTCGCGAATCGCCATGACCTGAGCGCGAATGAGGCGCGCGTAGCCGGCCCAGCCGCCGATCGCCAGAGCGAGAACGAGATTTGTGAATCCGGGACCGAGGAAGGCGGCAAAGGCGATGGCGAGCAGAATGCCGGGCAGCGCCTGAAAGGTATTCATGACAAACGTGGTGAGCGCAGTATCAACCCAACCGCCGATGGAGCCAGCAAGGCCGCCAACGACAAGGCCCAGGGCCAGTGAAGCGGCGACGACAGTGACGGAAACGGCGAGCGACAGACGCGCGCCCCAGAGCAAGCGGGCAAGAATGTCGCGGCCGAGTTCGTCGGTGCCGGCCCAGTGCGCGGCGGAAGGCGGCTGGAGCCGGTGAAGCAGATCGATCGCGGCTGGATTGTATGGAGAGATCCAGGGCGCAGCCATGCCGGATAATAAGAAGGCCGTGAGCAGGAAGATGCCGACGACGGCGAATGGCTGACGCCGGAGGCGAACACTGACCTGACCCGAGATCCTGGCGAGGGGAAAAAACATAGGCAAGGTCAGAATACAGCGACAAGCGCAATGGTTTGGGGTTGAATGGAGCATGAAAGTTTTCTTACTGATTTTAGTCAGCACTGTTTGTGTGTGGGCGGCGCCATTGCAGGCTCAGCAGTACCCGCAATCCAATGATGGCAGGATGGATGAACGCGCGGCAGTGAGAGAGCTTTTTGCACTAGGAAATGAAGCGAGGGCGCAGGCAGGCGTGCCGGCACTGTCCTGGGATCCTGCGCTGGCGGCGGCAGCACTGAGGCATTGCCAGATGATGGCCGCAGAGGGGCCCATCTCGCACCAGTACCGAGGAGAGCCGGAGTTGACCTTGCGCGCCGCACAGGCCGGGGCTCACTTCAGCGTGATCGAGGAGAATGTAGCCTTTGCTTCCTCGGCAGCCGCGGTTCACCAGGCGTGGATGCAGTCTCCGGAGCACCGGAAAAACCTGCTCAGCCCCGAGGTAGACCACGTTGGTATCGCCGTGGTCTATGCACGAGGCGGGCTCTATACAGTGGCCGATTACAGTGCCCGAGTGGAAAACCTAAACCGGTCGCAGGTGGAGGCGCGGGTGGCGGGACTGCTGCGGGCACGCGGCGTGGCGATTCTATCGGACCCTGCCCTGGCGCGGTCCGCCTGTGTGCATGACAGCGGCTGGCCGCGGTCTTCCGGGGCTCGGCCGGCATGGATAATGCGCTGGCAGAGCTCCGATCTGTCGCAGTTGCCGCAGGCGCTGGCGGAGCAGTTGGGAACAGGCAGGTTGAAACAGGCCGCAGTCGGCAGTTGCCCGGCGCACGATGACAGTGGAGCGTTTACCTCGTATCGCGTGGCGGTGCTGCTGTATTAGCGGCCGGGAGCGATAGACAAACGGAGCGGGCAGAGACGCCCGTCATGGGACTGTTTGCTGCGCTTGCAGCCACGCCGCTCTGCCCGTGCCGGCAGAACGGCGCGGGAGCGGTGTCCGCGGTGACGCTACCCGAACCACCGGTTTTCTTTCCAGAACTCGGGCCACGGCTTACGTGGAGAACCGCAAACGAAGATGTCGGGGTAGTTCTGACTCTCTTGGTTGCTCACGCCTTCCGCGTTGCCATTGTGGCCGGCCAAGCGGCAGCCGGTAAAGAGCATGTTGGCCTGGTTTGCGCTGAGGCCGAGAACGATGAGGGTGGTGGGCGGCGGCGTGGGATAGCCGCGCAGCCACTCGGAGTTGGTGGTTCCGATTGGTTGAGGAAGACCGTATGGGCGGCCGAGAACGGCAATGGCGCCAAACTCTCCGTAGTTGCCGGTAAAGATGCCGGCGCCGGACCGTTGCCCGGGTGGCAGTGCGTTGCGAATGCCAGCGACCGTGCACACCAATTCGTTCCAGCCGATCTCCTCGCGGAGGTCGCCGTTGTGCGCCAAAGCGAACTGGCGCAGTGGTCCACGCGAGGCGAAGGGGAGCAGAACAGCCGCGCAGAGCGCACCAGATGCGAAGAGCCCCGCAAAGAAGACGATTGACAGGGCACGCCTGAGCCATGCCGGGCGCGAGATCATCCAGTGTTCCGCGGCCGCTGCGCCCATGGCGAGAATTGCAGGATAGGCTTCAGCGACATAGTAGAAGCGGCCTTTGCCTATCCAGAAGAGCAAGACAGGGACAGCGTACATCCAGGCGAGCATGCGATAACGGCGGATGCGGATGCACGCGACGAGACCGACGATCCAGAGTGGGATGGCAACGGGGTTGATATCGAAGAGGAGTTGATGCTTCCAGTAGGCATCCGCGAGGCCCTCGCCGACATCGCGCACATGGATGGTCTGGAGGAAATGGTAAGAGATGAAGTTGTGGCGCAAGAGCCAGACGCAGTTCGGCAGAAAGAGGAGGCAGGCGAGCGTGACGCCGAACCAAAACCAACGGGTTGCGATCAAGCGGCGGGCGGACGTGAGCACGAGACCGGCCAAGAGCCCGGGGATAAAGAAGACTACGGAGTATTTCGAAAGCAATGCGAATCCGATGCAAGTTCCGATCGCGAGCCACCAGCGCGGATTCTCCGATTGGAGCAAGCGGACCGTAAACATGCAGGTCAGAATCCACCAAAAATAGGAGAAGGAGGTGTACTGAAATTGGGTGCCCTCGAAGAGAGGCAAGGCAGAGAGTCCAACGGAAAGAGCGGCGACGATCTGGGCGAACCGGCTGCCGCCGAGGTCACGCGCCATGAGGCCGCTTGCGAGGATCACGATGGCCTGCGCGATCACGGAAAAGAAGCGAAGCCCCGCCATGGAGATGCCGAAGAAAATCAGGGCGATGCGTTCAACAAACGGCGTGAAAGGCGGATAGGAGACAAAGCCCCAGTCAAGATGCTGCGCGTCGCTCAAGAACTGCAGTTCGTCACGATGAAAACCGTAGCGCGAGTTCGTGAACAGATGCAGGAGCGCAAAGGCGGCGGCAATGGCGATGAGAATGGCAGTGTCAGCACGGCGCTTCGGGTTATGAGGACCGGTGACGGCGTCGATCAAGAGAAACCAGCCTCCCTGGAATCTTCGGAGCATGCATGGGACGGTTCGAGGACAGAATGACTCCAGGCACCTGATGCAAGAACCCCCGATTCGGGACTGGAGGAGTTACGCAGGATGCGCCGGACCGGTTCCGTTGCGGCGTTCGAGGGGTGGGGGAACGCGAACGGAGGCCATGCCGGCAGCGGTAGCGGCGGCGATGCCCATCGCAGTGTCCTCAAAGACGAGGCAGTCCCGGGGTGCAATGCCGAGGCGCTGAGCGGCGATGAGGAATGCGTCGGGCTCGGGTTTGGAGCGAGTGTAGTCTTCGTGACCGACGAGGATCTGGAAGCGATCGAGGAGCCCGACGGTGGTGAGCGATTTGATGATGGACTCGCGGTTGCTGCCGGAGACGACGGCAAAGGGAATACGACCGAACTGAGCGTCGATGTGCTCGATCACTTCGGGTACGGGCTTTAATTGCGGCAAGAGAGAGTAGTAGAGGTTTTCCTTGCGTTCGGCCACAACCTCGATGGGCATCTTGAGGCCTTGTAACTGGTTCAGGTCAGCGATGATCTCCCTGGGAGGCTTGCCGCCCCAGGCGTAGAAGAGCTGTTCGTCGAAGGTGGCGCCCCACTCCGAGAGAGCTTCGGTCCAGGCGATGAAGTGCAGGGGCATGGAGTCGACGATGGTGCCGTCGCAGTCGAAGAGGTAGGCGCGGAATGTGCCGGGGGGTAGTTGAAGTTTCATTGTCCTCTGTCTGATAATTCCTGAAGCGCGCGCGGGCGGAATGCGCCGCGTCCACCTCAATATCAATCCTCAAGGAAAAAGATGGTTAACGTTCAAATCGAGTATCAGGGAGACCTGCACTGCAAGGCAACCCATGGACCTTCCGGCACGGAGCTGAGCACCGACGCGCCGAAGGACAACCAGGGGCGCGGCGAGAGCTTTTCTCCAACCGACCTGGTGGCGACGGCGCTGGGATCGTGCATGTTGACGATCATGGGGATTGCCGCGCGCACTCTGAATGTGGATATCTCCGGGGCCCGGTCAACGGTGACCAAAGAGATGACGGCTGCACCGCCGCGACGGATCGAGCGATTGACGGTGCGCATTCATGTGCCTCATGCGTTGAGCGCGGAGGACCGGGAAAAACTGGAGCGGGCTGCGCGGGCCTGCCCGGTGCACAGGAGTCTGCATCCGGAGGTTCAGATTCCCATCGAATTTACCTGGGGCTGAGACGAAATGAGCTGGCATTGGCGCAAGGGCTGGGGGCGGAAGACGCTTTTGACGCACCTGCGCGGCTCTGCTAACTTAATAAAGGACAATCCAGCGCCACGCACTCCTCAGTAGCTCAATGGCAGAGCATTCGGCTGTTAACCGAAGGGTTGTAGGTTCGAGTCCTACCTGAGGAGCCAAATCAATTCAACAACTTAGAAGCACCTCCTTCCTCAGACTTGGGAAAGGTTGGGAAAGGTTCAGAGATAACCCCTCTGATAACCGCCGTCTTCGGCTGCCTTCCTGTCCGTCCCATCTCCTCCAGATCCGCCTTCCAGCCGCCCAGCACCGACTCGGTGCGCGCGTTCAACGCCCGCAACACGCGCTCGTCGATCACCTGCACGTAGACGTTCCCCGTCGTTGTGATGCTGGCATGGCGCAGCGCGCCCTGCGCATCCTTGAGCGTCCCGTGCTTCTGGAGATCGGTACCCAGGGTCCTCCGCATCACCTGAAAGGTGACGAGGCGGTCCGGGATGCCGAGCCTGCGGGCAATGGGCCGGATGCGCGCCCGCAGGAAGTTCTTGCTCGAATGCGGAACGACCTCGCCCTTTTGCTTGCCCCTCCCAAAAGTAGGAAACATCAGCGCCTCGGCCGATGTATCCGGGGCGATGCGCCTCCATGCCTCGACGATGGGCCGCACCTGTTCGGGAACCGGAATCGGCGCCCGGCTGGCCTTGGTCTTGAGCCGTCCGGGATAGAGCTTGCCGTCCCAGGCCGTACCGTGCAGCTCCAGCGACTCGCCCGTCCAGGACTTCCATTGCAGTCCGAACGCCTCGCTGGCCCGCGTCCCGCAGAAGACGCCGATCGAGA
>JAJXXG010000816.1 GCA_021781255.1 Acidobacteriota bacterium | reverse complement strand
TGATCGTATCCCGCATATATCTCGAATCATCGTGCAGTCGCACCACCCTCCTGCGAAGTAGTTTCCCTCACGTTGCAGCCATTCCATGAATTACCCGTCGCGTCCTCCATTAAACTGGTTCCGATGTGGTGTTCTTACCGATGAACAAGCCCAATCCCAAGGTCGACACTGTCCTCGGGCAAACCCTCAAGTGGCGCGAGGAGTCCGAGGCGCTGCGCTCCATCGCGCTCTCCTTCCCGCTCGAGGAGGCACTCAAGTGGCATCAGCCCTGCTACGCTTTGCAGGGCAGGAACGTCCTTATCATCCAGGGCTTCAAGGAATACTGCGCGCTGATGTTCTTCAAGGGCGCTCTGCTCAAGGACCCGCGCAAGATTCTCGCCCGGCCCGGGCAGCTCCAGTCCGGGCGTCAGCTTCGCTTCACCAGCGTGCGCGAAATCGTCAAGCAAAAGACCATCATCAAGGCCTACATTCAGGAAGCCATTGAGCTGGAGAAAGCAGGAAGGAAAGTCCCGCTCAAAAGGACCTCGGACTACAAACTCCCCGAGGAGTTGCAGGCAAAGCTCGACGAAAATCCCGCGCTGAAAAGAGCCTTCCGCGCGCTCACGCCCGGCCGCCAGCACGCTTACGTCTATCAGATCGCGCAGCCAAAGCAATCGAAAACACGTGTGGCCCGGGTGGAAAAATACATTCCGAAAATCCTCGATGGCAAAGGGCCCAACGAATAAGCAGAAACGCTTCGTTCGTCCCTTCACTCGCCCGGCTTCAGCTCGTGCAGCGGCGTCTCTTCCGTCGCAATGTCCTCTTCCACCTTCCAGCTTCCGTCCGCCTGCCTCTTGTAGACCTCAACATAGTTGCCCCACTGGCCCACGCGCTTCCTGGTCTTCGGGTCGGTCGTGGTGTAGCGGAACCTGCCTTGCGTGTACGCAATGTCTCCCGCCTTCGCAATCACGATCTTGCTCGGCGCAAAGGTCAGTGAGAAATTCGGATCTCCCAGCTCCGGCTTCATTCCGGCAAGAATCTCCGCCTTTCCCGTCATCAGCGGTGTATCGGGAAGCATCGACGCAGCATCGTCCGCATAAAAGGCCTCGGCCTTCGCGGGGTCCTTCGTCGCAAAGGCCTTCACCCATGCGGCCTCCGTCGCGCGAATCGCCTGCACATCCTTCGCATAGGCCTCCGGCGTCTCCGTCGCGGCCGGTTTGGCCCGCATGCACCCACTCGGCAACACAACGCAAAACACACCTATAAGAAGAAGTGGAACCATCCGGAATCTGGGAAGGTGTCTGAACACGAGCAGGCCTCCTTTGGCTCTGGCACGGTGGGAAGGTAGATATACTTCGCAATCTACACCACGGGGCCGCTGGCAGATGCTTCCGGACGCCAGGTTCCTGACCGCAACCCTGTCAATCCCTCCTCTTTTTCTGCCGCTTCTAACTCCGTCATTCCTCGAACTATTTTCTGTGCGCCAATTTGCCGATCATTTCCCCGCATTCCCGCACAATGGAATTGTTCGCGAAGAAACCTATGCTCTCAGCCCGTCACCAACCTGCTGAATGCAGTTGGCTGACTGTTACTGGCCATCCGGGAAGGACAAGGGTACCCCCTCCCCCCTATCTTTTATTTGTACTTTTTCACAAAACGTTGCCGGAAATTTCGCAGTCCGGTTCACCCCTTCTTCGCCGCCCGGTCTCGTCCACAGGGGCGGTTCGCTCGCCGGCACGGCCGCGGACTGGACTGCTCACCCATGTGCTGCGTCTCACATCCATCAAAGGGCATTCTCTTCACAATCACTCATAGGCAAACGGTGTGGAGGTTGCCATGACCGCTGACGCGTGCTCCAGAAACTCGCCCCGGATTCGCATTGAGAACCACACCTTCGCCGGCAGCGTCTGGTTTGGCGCCTGGCTCTTCACCATCGGATATCTGCACCTCACTTTCTGGAAGAGCGTCTTCGCCATCATTGTGTGGCCTTACTACATCGGCCTCCATTTCAGCACGCTTCCACGCTGAGGCCCGCCGGGTGCCCCGTTCATCCCGGCACCATCACGATGAGTGAGAGCAGGCTGTGCGGCTGTGAAACTGTGCAGCACAGCTCAGAGCCCACTTTTCCGGCTGTGAAGCTGTGCAGCACAGCCTGCGGACGCGCCCTCACGCTGCCCCGCTTGATAAACTGGAACCATGCTCGATGAGTTGGAATTTCGCCGTGTGGCCGAGGCCGCGCTCGACGCCCTCAAGCGTCACCTGATTGTCCGCGAAGAGGAGAGTGAGGCGGGTTTTGAAGTGGAAGAACAGAGCGGCGTGCTCAACGTGGTCTTCGAGGATCCGCCGTCCAAGTTCGTGATTACGCCCAACACGCCCGTCCGCCAGATATGGATCTCGGCGCTGGCCACCAGCTTCAAGCTCGACTGGGACGCCGCGGCTTCCGTCTTTGTGCTGCCGCGCACCGGCGAGGCACTTGAGCCGCTCGTGGATCGCCTCATCGACGAAAACATCGCAGCCTGACTGCTCCGTAATCCAGCGCCCTACTCGAAATCCGGCGGCCTGTCCGCAATCGCCGCGCCACGCGTCGTGTTCGGCTCCGTGCCCATCTTGAACTGCATCTTGTTCACGCCGGTGTGCAGCTTGTCCAGCGGCAGCCATGTGCTTGCAAAGGGCGCACCATCCAGCGTCACGCTCTGCACATAAATCCCGTTTCCTTTGCGTGTCACCTCGAGTGTGCGCCCGCCGGAAAACTCCAGCGTCTCGCGGTCAAACATTGGCGTACCCATTGCGAGTCCGCCCACGCCCGGCACCGCGGGATAAAATCCCAGCGCGTTCCACACATAGACGCCCGAGGTCGCGCCCAGATCGTCGTTGCCCGGAATTCCATCAGACTGGTCGCTAAAGGTCTGGTGCGCAATCCGCGTCACCACGTCCTGCGTCTTCCAGGGCATGCCCAGGAAGACATACGAATATGGCGTCACGAAATCCGGCTCGTTCGCCATGTTGAAGCACGGCTCGCCCCAGCAGATTAGCTTGGAGAAAAAGCTGTCCAGCCTCGGCTCCACAACTTTCGCGCCGCCCATCGCGCGGAAGAGTTCAGGGTAAGCGTACGGCAGCATGAAGCTGTACTGCGCGGTATTCCCTTCCTCGAATCCATCCTGGTCGGTTGAGTGCGGCCAGTCAGGCCGCTTCGGCATCGACGTCTCTGCGTTGAATCCCTTCAGCCACGTGCCATCGCTGTTGCGCGGGCGAATCCAATGCGTCGAGGGGTCCAGCAAATTCTTCCAGTTCTCTGAGCGCTTCATGAACTCAGCATGAACCTGCGCGTCGCCCGTTGCCTTGGCGAACTGCGCAATCGCAAAGTCGTCATTCGTGTACTCAAGCGTCCGCGACGCGTCAATCGAGTCCTTGTCCACCGGCACGTAGCCCAGCTTCATGTAGTCCGCCAGGAATGGCCGCTCCTGCCCGTGATGCGGCCCGTAGCCCGGTACGGTTCCTGCCTTCACCATGTACTTCAGCGCCGTAGCTGTATCGAAATCATGCGCGCCAAACGCATACGAAGACGAAATCACGATCACCGGCGAGTCGCCGCCCATCACATAGGTCACATCATTCGCGGCGGGCCATCGCGGATACCAGCCGCTCTGCTCCGCATCATTCACCAGCGACTGCGCCATGTCGCTCTCGCGCTTCGGATTCAGCAACGCCTGGAACTGCACCGTGTTGCGATAAATATCCCAATCAGAGAAATTCACATACTGCGCCTTCTGGCTGCCTGCAACCGCGTGCAGCTTGTCATCAAAGCCGATGTACTTGCCGTCTTCATCACTGAAGACATTTGGCGCAAGCAGCGAGTGATAGACCGCGGTGTAATAAATCGTCCGCTCCTCTGGAGTGCCGCCTTCCACGGCCACGCGATCAAGCAGCGCGGACCAATTGCTCCGCGCCTGCGCCCAAACTTTGTCAAAATCCCAGTTGGGAATCTCCTTCGCCAGATTCGCGCGTGCACCGTCCACACTCACATAGGAAATGCCGACGCGCAGCATCACCTGGCGCACATTGCCAAAGTCCAGCCACGCGCCCGTGTGCTTGCCTGTGGCCTCATGGCCGCTCGGCAGAATCGCATCGTCCTGCCACAGGCCAGTCTTCCGCTGCGGCGTCTCAAAGCGGCCGTAGACGTACAGCTTGTATTGCGAATCCGAGCCGCAAAAGCCACCTGCGCGCACCCATCCTGTGAACGAACCATCCGCGCTAACTTTGATTGAATTGCCATAGGTCTCGCTTCCCTGCTGGCGCTGGCCCGGCTTTTCAATTGTGTTCGCGCTGCTTCCCGCGTTCACCATCACGCGCGCATCTGCGTCTGCCGGAAACACAAATCGGGCAATGCCCGCTCGCTTGGTCACTGTAATTTCCACTTGAATTCCATCTGCGAGCCTTACTGTGTAGTAGCCGGGATGCGCATCCTCGTGCATGTGATCAATGGCTTCAACATAGGGCGCGAAGCCCGCGCCGCCCTGTGCGCCGGGGCTCGTCATCAGCTCGGCAGTAGTGGGCAGAATCGCAAAATCGCCGTAGAGTGGGCAACCCGCTCCGCTCAGGTGCGTCAGACTGAAACCATAAACCTGGTTCTGCTTGTGGTAGTACCAGGCATCGGTGTTCGTGTCCGGGCTCCACTGCATCATGCCGAAAGGAAGCGCCGCGCCGGGAAACGTATTGCCGCCTCCATCCGTGCCAATGATCGGCTGCACCGAGTTGTACGGCGAAGGAACCGATTGTGCGGTGGAGAAGCTTATGGAAAAAGCACCAAAAGCGATGAGAACCACGCACAGCGAAAATCGAATGCGCATCCAGAACATCCCGAAGAGGAAAGTTTTCCCGGGACGCATTTTACTGCACGAGCACTCGCCCGCGCCCTTACGAGTGATCGGTTGAGGCTGACTCAGCCGCGTTACTCGCGATACTTTCTTCTGTCTTCGGTTCTGCAACAGTCGCGGCGTGTTGCATCGCCATTGGTAGCGTGAAGTGGAAGGTGGTGCCGGCGCCCAACTCGCTCTCAGCCCACGCTCGTCCGCCGTGCGCCTGCACGATGCGCCGCACGATCGCCAATCCAAGACCTGTTCCACCCGACTCGCGCGAGCGCGCCTTGTCCACGCGATAAAAGCGTTCGAAGATCCGATCCAGGTGCTCTGAAGCGATGCCCGGTCCGAAATCGCGCACAAAAAAGTCGACCTCCGCGCCGTTCTTCCGCGCGCCCACTACGATCTTTTTGCCGCTCTTGCCGTACTTCAGCGCATTCTCCACCAGATTGCCAAAGACCTGATTCATCGCGTCCGGATCGGCCAGAACAACCGCATCCGGCGCGCCGGCACTTTCCAGCGTGACACCGGAATCCATCACCATTCCACCCAGTAGTTCAATCGCATCGTCCACCAGAACGTTTGCACGCGTTGACTGCGCGACCAAGCGGTAATCCGGACTTTCTACGCTCGCCAACGCCAGCAGATCCTCCGTCAATCGGCTCATCCGCGAGGCATTCTTCTGGATTATGCCAAGGAACTCCTGCGTCGTCTCCGCATTCGGCCGCGGCTCATCAAGCAGCGTCTCCACGTAACCCTGAATGGAGGTCAGCGGTGTGCGCAGTTCGTGGCTTACGTTGGCGATAAAATCCCGCCGCGATTTTTCCGCCGCCTCAATCCGCGACACATCATGCAGCACGGCCAGCGCTCCGCCCGAGGGCAGCGGCGCCGCATTAATCTCAAACACTCGTCCCGGTGCCAGCGAGCTTGACCGCCCAAAGCGTACCTCGCCCGACTCCAACGCAGCCTTCACGCAGCCAAGCAGTTCCGGGTCGCGGACGGACTCCACCAGCGCTCGGCCCACGCGAATCTGCATTCCGGCGATCCGCTGCATCACGGCATTCGACCACAGCACCACGCCGCCGGACGAGATGGCAACCACCGCCTCTTGCATTGAATCGAGCATCGTTGCCAGTTCGTGGCGCCGGCTCTCAATCTCGGCAAAATTCTGCTCAAGCCGTTCGGCCGTCTGGTTCAGCGCCGCTTCCATTGCAGAAAGCTCATCGCCGCCCTCCAGATTCAGCCGCGCGCCCAAGTCACCCTGTGCAATGCGCCGTGCAAATTCCACCACGCGCTGCAGCCGGCCCGTGATGCCCAAGGCCACCCACGCGGCCACTGCCTGCCGTCACCCCAATGGCGCCAGTGGGAACAGGTGACGCAAATCGCTGCGCTCCCCCGATGCCCTCACCCGGCCGGCAGCCACTGCCGCCTCCCAGGTGA
>JAJXXG010000565.1 GCA_021781255.1 Acidobacteriota bacterium | reverse complement strand
GTCGTGCAGGAAGATGCGCATCGTTGTCATTCCTGCGGACTCGGCCCAGCCAAATTCCTTGTCAATTTCTGCAGGATCGTAGGTGTCTTTCTGAAACATCTCCAGCTGATTGATCGCATCTTTGGGAAGGTAATTGCTTCCTACAGGCCATGGCTGCTGGCTCATGTAGGTCCACGCATGCGCTTCGGTCCATCGTCCACGCGAGGAAGCGGCCCACAGGAGTTGTCCCGTGAGCAGAAGAAGTCCGCAACCAAGGTGGAGAGTCAGTCCGCGCAGATGGTGAGCTTTCATAGGTTGCTATTCCTTCTCTGAGTTCTGCTGGTGTTGAATCTGATCCGGCGCCTGGACCAATGATCGCCTTGGCGAAGTGCCAACTGCGCCCCTGAACGGGCTGGTTCGCTTTAAGAGGTGCATTCGGCTGGCTTACATTGCTGGATATTTTGGTACATCTTGGAGCGCTCATGGCTTCTATGGCTCAGCAGCTTGCAAGTATCCACCGGCGGAGCCGGGGGAACTCCCACTGCGTATTAGAAGTGCAGAGCTGCGGCGCAGTCAATGTAAGCGAATCACTATTTTGAACTGGGCATTTTGTACTATGCGCTCTGCGGGGATTGTTTGGAAGTATTCTGTTTTAGATAGCTTCCCGGAGCTGATATGGCAATGAATCCGATCAGAATCTTTATTGTCGAAGATCACCACGTCGTGCGCATGGGCCTGGAAGCGATGCTCCGCGGCGAATCTGATATGAAGGTTATTGGAACCGCCGCTTCGGCCAAAGAAGCTCTGCGCGCTCTTCCCTGCATGGAATTGGACGTTCTGCTTACCGACATCCGCATGCCCGATATGGGCGGCGTGGCTCTTCTCGCCGAGCTGGCGCGCATACGCCCCGAGCTTCGCACCGCAGTGCTCACGAACTACAACTCCGATGAGGATGTCTTTAGCGTTGTGAAAGCCGGAGCCATGGCGTACATCCTGAAGAGCTCAACCATGGAGGAGATCCTGCAAGCCATTCGCGCTGTGCATGCCGGGCAAAAATGGATACCGCCGCATATCTCCAAGCAGTTGGCGGATCGCATCGCACGCACGCAGCTTAGCGGTCGTGAAGCTGAGATCCTGCAGCTGATTGCCCGCGGACTGAGAAACCGCGAGATCGGGGAGAAGCTCTTTATCAGCGAGAATACGGTGCGCAATCATATCCTCAATCTCCTGCAGAAACTCGGCACCACACACCGCACTGAGGCCGTTGCGCTGGCTATACAACAGGGTCTCGTGCATCTGGAGAAGGACTGACAGGTCCCATCAGCGCAGCCCCAGAAACGCTCGCAGCTTGCCGGCGGCGGCCATGGGAACTTTGTACGGCGCGCGAATACTTACGGTACAGCCGGATCCAGGGCTCGACCGTACTTGAAATTCCGCGCCGATGGCCCGGCAGCGCCGGCGCATCGACTGCAGCCCGAATCCGCCCTCCTGCTCGTCAGCGTCAAAGCCACATCCATTGTCCTGAACTGAAAGAAGCAGTTGTTTGGATTGAAACTGGAGCCTCAGAATCATCTCTGTCGCCGCGGAATGCCTGAGGACGTTGCTGATCGCCTCCCGGCCAATATGAAACAAGGCATCGGTTACGGTGGGCGAGGCAGGACGCTGCGCTCCCTCCCTTTGGAGCGTAATCGGAATGCGCTCACCACCTAACATGGCAATTGCGGCGCGCTGTAACAGGTTCAGCAGGTCGCCGTTGCCGTCGGGATGCAGGGCGGCGATACTGGCGCTCGCCTCTCGATGTGTGTTGGTCACCATATCGCAGGCAACATCCAGCTCACCCAGCAGTTCGGCCGGGAGCTGTGGAACCTCGCGCAGCGATCGGCGTATGCTCTGCAGGTAATAACCTACACCCGCAAAACTCTGAGCCAGCGTGTCGTGCATCTGGTGCGCCAGGTGCTCTCTTTCGTGTAGAACCGCTCGGTGCTTGGACTGTTCAAGCCGGATAAAGAGATAAGTCCCGCTCGCGGCAAGCAACAGAATAAAAGCAATCGTGCGGGCAAGCCGCCACCCACTCCACCACGGGGGACCGGAGATCACAGACACATCCGAGGCCGAAGCAACCAGAATCAGGAAGCTGTTCTCGGATGATCCTTTGGGATTCATGGTACAGATGCCTCGTACGCGGATTGTGCTCCCGGCTGTCCAGCTCTGCGAGGCCTCGTTGAATAGATTTCCCGTAAGGAGAGCGGCGAATTTCTGCGCCGGGTCAGTCAATTCAAGCTGAACGCTCCCGTTTGCAAGCCGGTACCGCTTGTTCACCACGCCGGTAACTTCCACCAGAGTGCCGGCATGAGCGCCGCTGGCTGCTTCTGTTGCGGTGATTGAGACCGGCGACGCGGCATTCGCTTCGCGCAACAGGTGAACCTCCCGTCCGTAAAGCACAGGACTGAATCCGCCGCTGACAACCTGTCCCGTCACTTCAATCTCATCGCCGATGTTGACTGATTCTGGATTGGTGACCTGCAGCAGCACACCGCCTGTAGCGTCTTGAACATAAATCGGATCGGTAAATGTGACTAACCCAAGGATGCGCACAGACTCGCCTATGTAACGCTGCGTCCGCAGCAACTCCACCGGCACAAGCGGAGGCGCCGATGCCGTGAACGAAGTTTCCGCGGCGCCGCTGTATTCAAAATGAGGATAGTCGGGGAAATATTTCATCCTCATCCGCGAATACGCTTCTTCCCGGATCGGGTATTGCGGCGAGTCGATCAGGGATACGTGTTGGAGGATGGGCTGCAGATCCACGCTGGTTGCGGTTTTTACCTGTATATCCTTCCAGGCGCCGCTCGTGTCAGTCGATCTCAGGCCGATCTTACCCGAGGGGATACAGCCTGCGGGACTGTCGCGAAACGCCGCGAACGTGGTTTGATGGCTGCTCAGGTTGGTCGCTTCCGCCGCAATCTCGCAGCCCACTACAACTGCCTTCAGGTGATACCAGACGCCGGTTTGAACGCCGCCGCTCATAGGAACCGGCCGGCCTTCCAGCCAGCCGTTATCGGAACGGCCAACCACAACTGCGGAATCGACGCTGCGCATGCCCACATAGTAGCCACGGTAGGCATTGATGCCCATTTTGGGGTCGTTGATCCGTAGAGCCAGACCTACGTCTCCTCCGTGCGCGCGGAGTTCAAGGTCGGTGTCAACCTGATAGTTCGTCCAAAGTGGAGAACCAGTTATCAGCTTGGCTCCTGGTTCGTCCGAGCGGTTGACAACCTGTCCTTCCCTTACGCTCCAGTAGCCTCCCATGGGCTCCCATTCGCCGGCTTCCTGCTTTGCAAAGGCGTCTCGGTAGGGAAGGGAGAAACGGCGACTGTTCCGCTGCAGCAGAAACACGCCCGCGGCGCAGATAAGTGCAAGACTCACGAGTAATAACCGTATTGTGGTTGTACGTTTCACGGTGATGGAAGATTCATTTGCAGATTCTGCTGGATCGCCTCGTCATCGATATTTTCGCGGGTAACCAGGAGCGGCTTCACGTAGATCGCTTCAGGTGGATGCGTGCCGCGTCGGTCTGCGACTATGTCCGACACCGCCTGTCTCCCGATCGTGCGCATGCTCTGGACTATGAGCGCGTCAATCTCTCCGCGGCGCAGAAGAATGAACAATTCGTCGCTCTGATCGTAGACGATCAGATGCACATCCTTGCGGACGCGGTCGTTATGGATTGCTGCGTATGCGGCCAGCCCAGCCTGCATATTGAGCGCGACGATCGCACTCAAATGAGGATGCCGGCGCAGGATCTGCTCGGTGCTGATCTCAAGATAGCCCGAACCGGACGGACCGCCCTGATGATCGTCAACCACCAGTTCCGGACAGGAGCTGCGCAACTCCGTCACCAGATCCTGATGCCGCTCTATGCTTCCAGGAAGCAACGGGTCTCCGCCAAGGATTGCGATTTCTCCGGCGCCCTTCACGATATGGTTGAGGCGCGCCGACACCAGGGCTGCGCTGGCCTTAGTATCCTCAAGAACAAAATAGAGGTGCGGCGAAGGCGCAATGTACACGGGATCGAGCAGAACCACTACGGGGATGCGCGTCGAAAGCGCATCACGGATGGCCGTGTTGATGGCGAACCTGCTGGCGGGGTCGACCGCGATTCCATAGCTATGATCGCGCACCGCGGCTTCCATCAGGTCAATCTGCGTCTTGACATCCCAGTTCGCCGGCCCATTCCATCCCACGCCGAGACGATTGTGTGCTGCCGCTTCCGCGATTCCGACATGCTCATTCAGAAGCGCGCGATCGTTGTGACTGAAAACAACGTCAATCTGCCTGGGAGTGACATGCTGCCGGCAAGCGGATCCAATCAAGACCGGAGCCAGCAGCAGCATTTTGCATCGGGCCAGCCACTGCCGCGCTGCAGCTCCCCGCCGGGCTGATGGATCGATGGAGACGAAGTTACGCACGCGAGTATTGTAGCGGGTCAGCAAAATGCCTCGTCTTGGATGCGCGCTAAAGCTCACGCGGCACTCCCTGAGCGGCCTGCGCAGATCCTTTAATCTTTTTGGACGCAACCGACCTCACCTTGATTCATCAGCCTGACTTCAGGGAAACTGCTGCCGCAAAAAGGCAGAGGCCTCTAAGATCGTTTGTATGAGAATTCAGCACAGTATTACCGGCGTTCTTCGTCTGTGGATGTTTCTTCTCCTTCTGCCGGCCGCATCGGCACAGAACGGCGCCCTCATCAACCCGCTCCTCGATCACGCCGATCCATTCATTACTCGATACGGCGATCAATATATTCTCCTGGCCACCACGGGCAAGAACATTACTTTGTGGACGAGCCCGCGCATGGAGGATCTTCAGCAAGCGCCTGAGATTGTCTGGACTCCGTCACCGGCCGATCCATTGCAAAAGCTCTTCACTCAAATCTGGTCTCCAACGCTCTGGCAGTTCGGGGATCGCTGGTGGATCTACTTCACCGCTACGACCGACGGCGCCAACAGCGGTCACGGTATCTTCGCGCTCGAGTCTACGGGCATCGATCCACGTGGATCTTATAAGTTTGCCGGAAGAGTGGATACGGGCAAGCCGTCAATCGACCCATCACTGTTGCGTGTCGGCGGCAAGTCTTATCTGATGTTTGTGAGCGTAACCGGCGGGCGCAACGCCGTTTGGATCGCGCCGCTGTCGGACCCGCTCACCCTGGCGCGCGCGGCCAATTTACTGATTTACCCCGATCAACCCTGGGAAAAGGTGGGCTGGCCGGTAACCGAAGGGCCCACTGCGCTCTATCATGATCAAAGTATCTTCATTGTCTACTCGGGCAGTCACACGGCCAGCCCCGCTTACTGCCTTGGCCTGCTCACTTACTCCGGCAGCGGAGACATCACCGATCCCGCTAACTGGAAAAAGTCCGGGCCGGTATTTGAGAGTAGCGCGGCCAATCAGGTTTATGGTCCAGGGCGAGGAACGTTTATTCCTTCTCCAGACGGCCGGCAGAACTGGATTCTCTACGCCGCAAAGACGACGAGCAAGTTCACTGCGGCAGGCCGTTCTGTTCGCGCCCAGACGTTCAGCTATCGCAAAGATGGCACGCCCGACTTCGGCGTACCGGTTGCGATCGGCGTCACACAATCAGCGCCTTCCGGCGAATCGGGAAAGTAGAAGCGTACTGGCCCTGCCGCTTCGGCGCCTTCAGGAAGCTGTGCTCATGCGCCAGTCTTGCGCGGCGACCTGGAGAGCGTTTGGCGGGCGCTGCAGCTTGAGAGCAAGCAGAGTCGTTTCCGCTCGGGAACATAGGGCTCCGAACCCACGATGGAAGCGGGCTGGAACCCGCAAGGAGTCACCGCTCAGGAATGATGGCGCTCGGCTCCTCGTCGCCGACGATCATCCCATGGTGCGCAAGGCGAGCCATAAGTGCGCGAAAGACAGAAAAGCAAGCCGGCTGGCTCTGGCTCGATCTCCCTGCAACGTCGTGCAAGGTCGAGCGAACACTTCAGAGCCAGCCGGCGTATTTCCCGTAGTGCGCACTCAGAAGGTGATTTTGAGCGCAAATTGCAGAACCCTCGGTGTTCCCGTGGTGCTTTGTACCTGGCCGAAGGTCAGATCATTGGCATTCGTGTCGGGCATCCAGAAGTGAATTGTGTTGAAGAGGTTGAAAGCTTCAGCACGGAACATCACGTCCAGATCCTTAACTTGGTTGTGTTTCTCGAGCGCAGTGTCAAACTGAGTGAAGCTTGGCCCACGCAACTGCGGGTCTGTGCGCGATTCATCGCCAAAGTTGAAGGGAGCAGG
>JAJXXG010001235.1 GCA_021781255.1 Acidobacteriota bacterium | reverse complement strand
CATCGCCAGCGCAATCTTGTCGGAGTAGAAGTAGCTGAAGAAGTTGGTTGCCGCGGCAATCGCAAAAGCAATCCACGCTCCGTTGGTTCCGCCCAGGTACTGCCCGGCCAGAACCAGCAATACGGTTAGCGCAGTCAGCAGCATCGTGGTCTTGAAGGCGTTCATGGAGTTTAATCTCCACCTTTCTGCCTATTGGACGAGAGATGCCGGTGCGAGGAATCAGGAAATCGGACCGGGGCCCCGCTGCGCCGCAAAAAAACCGGGGCTGCCTCCACCCTGGAGGCAGCCCCGGCCGTGCTTTCCGCCCAGCTACTTTCGATTCAGCGCCCGCTTCAGCACGGTTTCCAGCGCTGCTTTCACTTCCGCGTACTCTTCCGGCTTGATCGCTCCCGAGAGCTTCTCGCTCTCCAGCGCGAAAAGTTCCTCCTTCAGCGCCGTCAGCAGGGCAGAGTTCTTTGCCGCCGGCGAACTGTACAACGGAGCCGCCGCCGGTGCTCCCGCGCCGCCCGCCGCCGCCGGTGCCGCCGTGGCCGCTCCCGCAGGCTTGCGCAGCAGGAAGGCCGCAGCCGCTGCCAGCAGCAGGGCCAGCGCGCCCAGAATCCACCACTTGTACTTGCTCAGCGGGTCCGGCGTGTTGATGGGCTCGCCGATGCCGCCTCCCGGCTGGCTCGTGGTCGCGTCCGACTGGCCGCTGTTGTCGCCCTGGCCGGTCTGCCGCGGAATCGACCCCGTGCCGGAAACCGTATATTCCAGCGTCTTGCCCGGCACCGCGTTCCGCGCCACATAGGTCTGCACGTTGGGGTCTTCCGGCACAGACTGGAACACCGAGCCAGAAGCCGCCTGGAAGGTCATGCTCTTCGGCAGCAGGATTCCCACGCTCTGCGTCGGCAGCGTCACCTGCGTGTGGAGGGTGAACTTCCCGTCGGAGTAGGGCAGCGTGTACTCCAGTTGGAACAGCGTATCCTTGTCGCCCTCATCCGGCTGAATCGGGAAGTTGAACGAGTAGTGCCCCTTCGCGCCCACCGGGTCCAGCTTCACGGCCGTGGGCAGGCCCGTGGGCCGCTGTGCCGCCGTGCCCACAATCACCGCCTCGGGCGGCAGCACGATCTCAAAGGTATGCGGGCTCCACTCTGTCTTTGGCGGATTGCTCGTGTTGTGCACAAAGAAGCGCTCCGTCACCTTCAGCTGGCCGTTGTCGGCTTCAAACTCCAGCACGTCGGCCTCGATGAACACGCCCTCCACCTTCGCCGCCACGTCGAACACCGGGATATCGCCCGGCGCTCCGCCCTGCGGCGCCGCGATAAAGTATCCCGCTCCCTGGTGGTTCACGCGGATCAGGTAGGGGTTGCTGCCCGGAATGTTGATCGTGTAGTGTCCGCTGGCGTCCGTGGTGGCATGCGCAACCTCTGCCATGCCTGCCTGTACGTCCAGCAGAACCACGCTGTCTCCGGCAGCGGGCTTGCCCGTGGTCTTGTTGGTCACCGTGCCGCTCACCTGAGAGGCCTGTGCGAGCGCTGCAGCCAGAAAAAGGCTCGCGGCTGCGGAGTGCAAAAGTAGCTTGATCGATCTCATATCCGGTTGTAGCGTCCTTCGTGCTTGCGTCATGCGTTGTGCGCTGCCTATGCCTGCTGCAGGTGTTCAATCTCAGCCAGCAACTGCGCCGTTTCGTCTTCCAGCAGAGCCCGCTGCGCCTGGAAATCCTCTTCCGGATACTTCCCGGCGCGGTACTCAAAGTTCAGGTCGCGCAGGTTCTCATACAGCTGTTCCTTGCGCTCCAGCAGATAGTCCAGGCGGGTCTTCTCCCGCTGGCTGGCAAACACGTTCTCCGGCCAGAAGGTGTAGATACCCAGTGCAAGAGCCAGCATCACTCCGGCAAGCAATCCCTGTGTTTCCGTCATGGCTCTAAAAACCTCCGTCGTTGCCGGACTCGGTCTCGCGGCGAATCTTTTCGCGCAGCGCATCCATCTCAGGATTCGCGGGCTGCGCAGCCGCCTGCGTCCTGCCAATCGACCACCGGCGCACCAGCAGAATGGTGCCCAGCAGAGCCGCGGCAAACACCGCAAACGGAGCAATCCACGCCACCAGGTCAAAGCCCTGCGTGCGCGGCGCGGCCAGCACCGTGGCGCCGTACTTGGCGGCAAAGCTGGCCAGAATCTGCTGGTCCGTGTTGCCCGCCTCAATCGCCGCGCTCAGCTCGCTCCGCTCCCGGCCAGACTCCGTGCAGCCCACATGGTTGCACTCGCCCAGCAGCTGGGCGCAGCCGCACGTGCACATCATCCTGTGGCTCAGGTCGTTAAAGCGCGCGCTGGAGTTACTCGCCCCCAGCCAGAAGCACACGGCCACCGCCAGCAGCATCGCCTGTGCCGATTTGATCCAGAAGGAACCGCGTTGCAGCGATGCCATCAGTCGCCCCCTCTCAGCGCCGGCTCGGCGGGCGCGGTTCTGGCTGCCGGAACCCGCAGCGCCGCCGTTGCCGGGGTCAGGCTCGGCACCAGCGCCACAAACGTGCCAAACACAATCAGCACCACGCCTGCCCATATCCAGCTCACCAGCGGATTCAGGAAGGCCTTGATGATCGGCTGCCCGGTCGCCGGATTCGTGCCCTCATACACCACGTACAGGTCCCAGCCCGGCACGGAGTGGATGGCCACCATCGTCTGCGGCTGCTGGCTGGCCAGGTAAACACGCTTCTCCGGCGTCATCTGGAACAGCTTCTGGCTGCCCTTGTAGACGTCCAGCACGGCGTACTCTGAGTCGTAGTTCAGGTTCGAGTCCTGCGTAAAGCCAATGCACTCCAGCGTGTAGGGTCCAATCGGCATCCGCCCGTGCAGTGCCAGCTCCTGCTCGTTGCTGCGGTTGAACGCCGCACCCGCCAGGCCCACCACCACAATCACCACGCCAATGTGGATCATGTATCCGCCGTAGCGCCGCGTGTTGCGGCGAATCAGCAGATACGTCGAGGCAAAAATGTTCCGGTGCGTCTGCTTCGCAATCACCGCGGCCCCGCGCAGAAACTCCGACAGGATGGCCGTGAACACGCCCGCCGACAGCGCAAACGCCACCAGCGCGTAGAAGTTGCCCGTGTCAAACTGCCCGTTCTTCCACGGCAAAACCCCCACCGCCATGCAGACAATCACCGTCGCCCACAGCGCAATCGACGGAATCACAAAGTTGCGCCGGATTGCGCGCAGAGACGTCGCCCGCCACGGCAGCAGCGGTCCCACGCCCGTCAGGAACAGCAGGAACAACCCAATCGGCACCGCCACGCGGTTGTAAAACGGTGGGCCCACCGTCACCTTCGTGCCCTGCACAAACTCGCTCAGGATGGGGAACAGCGTGCCCCACAGAATCACAAAGCAGGCGGCCAGCAGCACCAGGTTGTTGAACAGGAAGCTCGACTCGCGGCTTACCAGCGACTCCAGCCGCTGCTCGCTCTTCAGGTGGCTGCGCTGCAGAATGTACGTAAAGATGCACACCGCCAGCACAATCACCAGGAACGTCACAAACCAGTTGCCGATAGACGACTTCGCAAACGCGTGAACCGAGCTCACCAGTCCCGCGCGGGTCAGCAGGGTACCCAGCAGCGACAGCAGGAACGTGGTGAAGATCAGCCACACGTTCCAGCTCTTCATCATTCCCTTGCGCTCCTGCATCATCACACTGTGCAGGAAGGCCGTGCCCGTCAGCCATGGCATAAAGCTGGCGTTCTCCACCGGATCCCAGCCCCAGTAGCCGCCCCAGCCCAGTACGGCATACGCCCAGTGCATGCCCAGGAAGATGCCCAGCGTCAGGAACAGCCACGTCACCATCGTCCAGCTGCGGGTCACCTTGATCCACTTTTCGCCCGGATACCGCATCATCAGCGCGCCCAGCGCAAAGGCAAACGGCACCGTAAAGCCCACATACCCCAGGTACAGCATCGGCGGATGGATGACCATCTCCGGATATTGCAGCAGCGGATTCAGGCCGTTTCCGTCGTCCGGAACGGCGCCTCGCAGCAGCGCGAACGGCGGCGCGGCAAAGTTCACCACCGCCAGAAAGAACACCTGCACCGCCGCCAGAATGGTTCCGGCATAGGCGTAGAGCTTCACGTCGGTCTTGTGCGTCAGCCGCAGCACAAATCCATAGGCCGCCAGCAGCCACGCCCACAGCAGCAGCGACCCCTCCTGCCCGCTCCACAGCGCCGCAAACTTATACGGTGCCGGCAGCGCGCGGTTGGAGTGCTCCAGAATGTAAGTAATCGAGAAGTCGTTCGTGAAGACCGACCACACCAGCGCAAAGGCCGCAGCGCTGACCGCGAGAAAGCCCGCAATTCCAGCCCTTCGAGCCGTGTCCGCCAGCCGCTCCGGAGACACCCGCGCCGGCTGCCCCGTCACCAGCAACCGCAAGGCGATGGTCCCTGCAAAAAAATTGTAGGCGGCTAGCGCCAACGCTATTAAAAGGGCAAAACTTCCAAACGTTGCCATTAGATCTCCACGATGATTTTCGCACGCGGACAGGCGGCCATGAAAACGCCCCCAGCGAGATCATTGTCCCTTAATCCTACGCTTTTAACGTGTGATTTAGCTCACACCTAAGGCGGAGCCAATGGGAAGGGAACCAGGCAGACGTCCGGCCGTTGCCAGCGGCTAACGGCCATGTTCCTGAAGGATTTGCCCAGCGGCGTCCAGCAGTTCCTCCGCCGTCGTGGGTCGTGGCAAAAAGCGCACCGGCGCCTCGGGGTAGTCCGTCGGATTATCGCTTGCGCTGCCCAGCACCAGCACTGGCACCTTCGGCAGGCGTGAGTGCAGCTCCGCCACAAACGCCGGCCCGCCGATGCCCGGCAGGTGCAGCCCGGCGATCACCAGACCCAGTTGCCCGGCAAAGTGCGGTTGCTCCACCAGGCAAAGCGCCTCGGCAGCATCATTTGCCCGCATCACATTCGAAAAGCGTTTTTCGAGGATAGATTTTCGAGCGAACGCCTGAAGCGGGTCGTCATCCACAAGTAGAATCGTTGACATTGCCCCCTGAAATGGCGCAAACGGCGATCGGAATGCGCGCCCCGTGGTAGTTACCAACTACCCAGCTAGGATGACGCTCCAACCCGCGCGGTTGCCTGTAGTCCGCCCCGCCGTCTCAGGTGAAGAGAAACTCTTTCTCCCGCAACTCCTTGATGCTGTCGCGCAGCCGCGCGGCCTTCTCAAACTCGAACTTCTTCGCCGCCTCGCGCATCTCCGTTTCCAGCCTGGCAATATGCTGGTCCACCTCTGCCTGTGAGGTGAACTCCGGCAGTCCGGCCGTCTCTTCCTCGCTCACGTCGCCGTACTCCGCCTTCAGTATCTGCGCCAGCCCCATCTCAATCGCGCTCACCACCGACCTTGGCGTAATCCCGTGCTCCTCGTTGTACGCCCGTTGAATCGCCCTGCGGCGATCCGTCTCCGCCATCGCCTGCCGCATCGAGTCCGTAATCCGGTCGGCATACAGAATCGCCCGGCCCTCCAAATGCCGCGCTGCCCGCCCAATCGTCTGGATCAGCGACCCCGACGAGCGCAGAAAGCCCTCCTTGTCCGCGTCCAGAATCGCCACCAGCGACACCTCCGGCAGGTCCAGCCCCTCGCGCAGCAGGTTGATGCCGACCAGCACGTCGTACTCGCCCTTGCGCAGCCCGGCCAGCAGCTTCACCCGCTCCAGCGTCTCAATCTCCGAGTGCATGTAGCGGCAGCGCACGCCCACCTCGGTGTAGTAGCCCGCCAGATCCTCGGCCATGCGCTTGGTGAGCGTGGTGACAAGTACGCGCTCGTTGCGTTTGGCGCGGTCGCGAATCTCGGCTAACAGATCATCGATCTGGCCCTTTACCGGCCGAATTTCAACCTCTGGATCAATGAGCCCTGTGGGTCGGATCACCTGCTCGACCACCACGCCGCTCGACCGCGTCAGTTCGTATGGACCCGGCGTGGCCGAGACGTAGACCACCTGGTGCACGCGGTTCTCGAACTCCTCGAATTTGAGCGGGCGGTTGTCCATCGCTGAGGGCAGACGGAAGCCGTAATCGACGAGGTTTTGTTTGCGGCTGCGATCCCCGTACCACATGCCGTGCACCTGCGGAATCGTCGCGTGGCTCTCGTCGACGAAGAGCAGGAAATCGCGCGGGAAGTAATCGAGCAACGTGGGTGGAGGCTCGCCCGGCAGCCTGCCCGAAAAATGGCGCGAGTAGTTCTCGATGCCGTGGCAGTAGCCCATCGACTTGATCATCTCCAGATCGAAGCGCGTGCGCTGATGCACGCGCTGCGCTTCCACCATG
>JAJXXG010000492.1 GCA_021781255.1 Acidobacteriota bacterium | reverse complement strand
CTTGCCGGCCTCTTATTTCTCTTCCCCGACATTCAGATCGGTCGCAATGTCCTTGCTGGTGGCGTTTTCAGTGTCTCGATTGTTCTCCTCATCTGGCGTAGAGTCGATGAGTGGCTTGTCGGCCTGTCAATCTTTCGTGAGCGCGTCTACGTACTAGGATGCGGCTCGCGGGCGCGCACCGTTGTTGAAATCCTGCGCAATCGCCGCGATGCTGGTTTTGAGGTTGCCGGTTGGACCGGCGAAGGCGGCACCACTGACTTCTCTGAAAGCTCGATTGCGGACCTGCGTGCATTGTGCGGCCCGAAACCCCGTGTTGATCGTGTGATTGTTGCTATGGAAGACCGCCGCGGGTCGATGCCGGTTAGCGACCTTCTTAATCTTCGGCTTGCTGGCGTTTTGATTGAAGACGCATCCGATATCATGGAACGGCTCACAGGTACTTTGCCACTTCAGGGACTCAGTCCTAGCATCCTCATTTTTTCTCAAGGATTCAAAGTCAGGACGTCGCATCAGATTCTTCGTCGTCTGCTCTCCATTTTGGCCGCTACATTGGGGCTCTTGATCTGCCTACCTTTTATTCCGTTCATCGCTCTTGCCGTACGCCTGTCTTCACCGGGGCCAGTACTCTTTCGCCAGACGCGAGTCGGGTGGCGCGGGCGTCTGTTCACGGCCCTTAAGTTCCGCACCATGCGCCAGGACGCTGAGGCATCGGGTGCGGTGTGGGCCAGCAAAAACGACACGCGGATTACTCCGGTTGGGAGATTCATGCGCACGACTCGCCTGGATGAGATTCCTCAACTTTGGAACGTCCTTCGCGGAGACATGGCCTTCGTTGGCCCGCGTCCAGAGCGTCCCGAGTTTGTGCAATGGCTTAGCAAGGAGATCCCCTACTATGATCTGCGCCACATGATCAGGCCCGGCATTACAGGTTGGGCACAGGTGCGCTATCAATATGGTGCGACCCTCGAAGAGACCAAGCGAAAACTTGAGTACGATCTGTACTACCTGAAGCATCTCTCACTCGGACTTGATTTACTTATCATGTTCGAGACTATCAAGACGATTTTGCTCCGAAGGGGTGCGCAATGAGGCTCATTCTGTGGTTTTCAATCATTGGTATTCTCTATACCTATATTGGCTATCCACTTTTGATGTGGCTGCTTGCACGGTTATATCCGCGGCGTTGGACGGCTGCTCCCATCACGCCCAGTGTAAGCATCGTGCTTGCCGTGCATAACGGCGCAGCGCTGCTTCAGCGGAAGATCCATCAACTTCTCGGACTCGATTACCCCAATATTAAGGAAATCATTATCATTTCAGACGGTTCAACCGATGGTACCAAAGATTTACTTATGCAGCAGAAGCATCCAATCCTGCGCACGATTCTGCTGAATGAGCACAGGGGCAAGGCAGCCGCAGTCAATGCTGGCATGGCTAAGGCCTCCGGGGAGGTGATCCTTTTCGTGGATATCCGGCCTGAACTCGCTTCTGGATCCATTCAGCAACTGATCAGTAACTTTGCCGATCCAAAAGTCGGCTGCGTGGCTGGCCAACTCATTCTCCGGCAAGAAAACCATGACGCTGCGACTGAGGCGATTGGAGGACTATACTGGCGCTACGAAGAGTGGATCAGAAAATGTGAATCCGCCTTTGACTCCCCGGTCGGTGTCTATGGAGGTTTCTATGCAATTCGTCGCGCGCTCGCCGTTCAACAACCGGCCGGAACAATTCTGGATGACATGTTTCAGCCCCTCGCAATTATCCGTCAGGGCTATCGGTCGGTTCTCGATCTCAAGGCATGTGCTTACGACACGTGGCCGGCGCAGGTTGAAAGTGAATTTCGTCGCAAGGTTCGGACACTGGCAGGAAATTTCCAGCTTTTCCAACTCGCACCCTGGCTCTTTTCCCCGCAGAATCGGGTACTTTTCCAGTTTGTTTCCCACAAGGTTATGCGGCTTGTTGTGCCGTACCTCCTGATTCTGATATTTGTCTGCACGGTTGCGCTCGCATTCGTCTCCCCAGTATATGCCGTCTTTGCTGGTCTGCAGATACTGACTTGCTTAGTCGCTATAGTCAGCTTGGTCTACAGGATTCCGGTGATCCATCGTTTCACGGCTCCGGCCGGCGCGTTGCTCGTTCTCAATGCTGCCGCCGTTGTAGGCCTCTACCGATTCTTCATAACTCGGGGCCCTCTCTGGAAGATATGGCACACTCAGGAAGTGCTGCCAAGAAGCCAACCGGAAAGATGACACCGCAGGCGCTTGTCCCTGTTTCAGGATTCGATTTGCCACAATGAGTTCTAAGTAATATTGGCGACCCCGAAAGGATCAACAAGCCATGGCGACCGATCGAAAAGACGTGCTGATCATATCGATTGTTGTATTTGCAGCCATCGCCGTCGGCCTCGCCCTTCGCAGTCGTACGATCACGGCCAGAGCGGCCAGGCTGGACCACGTCGGCGTGTCTGCGCCATACTTTCCTCCTGGCGCTGTGTGGACCCAGGATGTGAGCCATGCCCCGCTCGACCCCAATTCCGCAACCATGATCGCCACTCTCGCCAAGGCAGGTGGATGGGGAGATGGAAGGATGCAAGTCGACTTCAGCCTGCGGGTCTTGCAGGCAGATGCGAACACGCCGTCTGTTCCCTTCCGTAACAGAGCAGGAAACAATCCAGACTCCGATATCGTTTCCTCCGTTACTCTTCCCAATGGAGGCGGCATTGAAGGGCAGTATGGCTACCAATGCCCCAGCGATGAGGACGACTGTCATCTCATCGTAGTGGATCACAGCCACGGCAAACTTTACGAAGCCTACCACGCCAATTATGCTGATGGGATTCTTAGCGCCATCGGAATTGTGGTGTGGGACCTCAATCGCATCTACCCGCCGTCAGGGCGTGGAGACCAGTGCTCAAGCGCCGACGCTGCGGGTTTCCCCATTGCTCCCTTGCTCTTCAGCGCCGACGAACTTGCTTCGGGAAGTATCAACCATGCCATCCGATTCATTCTTCTCAACTCTCGGATCCGCGCGGGGGTCTTTGTCCATCCTGCCACGCACGCCGGCGCTCCCCGTGGGCCAGTTACCGCTCCTCCCATGGGCGCCCGATTCCGCCTGAAGGCTTCGTATGACCTGTCGCATTTGTCACCCGCCGCTCAGGTTGTAGCGCGGGCCATGCAGAAGTACGGCATGTTCCTGGCCGACGGCGGCAATATCACGCTTACGGCCCAGAGCGACCTCGACACAACAGCCAAGTATGCAGACGTTGGCTTTGGTCCCCACGACCTGCAGGCCCTCAAGGTCACCGATTTTGAAGTTGTCGACATGGGGAAGCCAATTCCATTGACATACGACTGTATACGAAATCGATGAACATGGTGAGTCAGGATCTCTTAGTGGGCGTGCTGAGAGGCCCTCATAACTATTGAATTGAGTGAGAAGACGGTTCCTTTATCGATGCCGGAAGCGAAGATCACAATCAGCGTCGTCATTCCGGCCTATAACGCGGCGCGATTTCTTCCGCGCTGCCTGGGATCTGTGTTTGCCCAGACTCTGAAGCCACTGGAGGTCATCGTTGTCGATGATGGTTCGACCGACGACACCACGACCATAGCCGCTTCGCTCGGAGCTACGATCCTTCGCCGCTGCAATGGCGGAGTTTCTGCGGCGCGCAACACAGGGATCGGCGGAGCGACAGGCGAATGGATTGCTCTGCTGGACGCCGACGACTTGTGGGCACCGACCAAGCTGGAGCGCCAGGCGTCGCTCATTCGGGATGATACCGTGCTGATTTACACTGGGGTTCGCTCATTCGACAGTCAAGGCGACCGCGGAGAGCAACCCGCATTGGATCCGCTTTCGGCGAGGAAGATCCTACGGCACTGCAATCCGATCACGACCTCCAGTGTTCTCGTAAGACGCGAGGTGCTCAGGCGCGAGGGATGATTCCGCGAGGATATTCGAGCTTGCGAAGACTGGGAGATGTGGATGAGGCTCAGGCCCCTGGGTGAATTCGCGGCCATTACCGATCCCTTGACGGAGTATTATCTCCATCCGCAGAGCTTGAGCGCCAATCCTGAAAGAATGCTGGAAGCACTCGAACAGATTTTGGACAGGACGCTGCTGGTTGATCTACGGGACCCGCAACGTTGGCTGTGGAGACAGCGAATCCGGGCAACGCAGTTGGCCAGCGCAGGTCTGATTGCACGTGATAAAAAGCAGCGAGGTGAGTTGCGCTATATGCTGCGCTCGTTTTGCGCTTGGCCGTCGCCATTTTGGGAGCCGAAGCGTCTGGCCATGCTTGCCGTGAGCGTACGAAACCGATTGCGCCGGCATGAGGAGACAGGATGAATCGGCAACTGAGAATGCTTCACACGGTCAGTATAGCCTCGCAGATCGTCGGTGGAACGACTGAGGCAGCAGAATGTAGTACATCGCGAAGATTAGTACCTTTTTCTCTTTGTTCCGGAGCGATAGAGGGTCGTGTATTCATCGACCATTGTTTGAAGAGTAAAGTAAGAGCGGAATGCTGGTTCGGCATTCATCGAAAGCTCTTTCCGCTCCGTCTCGGTGCTTGCCAACCGCAGAATTGCCGTAGCCATCTCTGCTGGTTCTGCCACTGGCACAGTGAAGCCCGCCTGCGTCAATCGCACCACCTCGGCCATCCCGCCCACATCGGTCACGATGGCGGGCAACCCAAGGGAAAAGGCCTGAAGGAGCGACATGGGCAATCCTTCTGATTTTGACGACATGATGAAGGCGTCAGCCGCGGAATAGAAAGGCGCGACATCGAGTTGCTGGCCCCAGAACGTGACTTGAGCAGCAATGCCCAAGTCAGCCGTCAGGCTTTCCAGGGCCGTTCTCTCGGCTCCATCGCCCACCATCCAGAGCCGCAAATCGGGCATCGAGCACAGCGCCAGGCGAAAGGCATGCAGCAAGAGACTGTGATTCTTGACCGGCGCCAGTCTGCCAACGTACAGCAGAGTGAACCCGCTCTTTGCGGGACAGAATTCCGCGGCCACCCGATGAAGCGCAACGGCGCCGTTGTAGACCCGCACGATCTTGCGCGCCGGAATGGTGTGTAAGTGCTTTAGATTGCGCGTCGTTGCATCGCAGATGCCAACAATCCAGTCACAGCAGGTGACCGCTAGGGCGTACTTCAGTTCGACCATCACCTGGTGTGGTGCCGCAACGAGACTATGCCGGGTGGAAACGACCGAGCGCACGCCCGCCACCCGGGCAGGAATAGCCGCATAGATCGTCGGCGTGGTGTTATGAAGATGAACAATGTCCGGGCGCGACTCCCTGAAGATGCAGTAGAAGCTGCGGGCAGAATCAAGCAGGTGCCGGCCCAGGTTTGCCCGCACCTGAAAACCCTCCTTCTGCATCTCCTCGCCCAGCGGTCCGAGAGCCGCCACCGCATAAACACTAGGATCGTGCCCCTGCTCGCGTTGCAGACGGCACATCTGCAGAACAAGAGTCTCGGCGCCGCCAATCTCCATGGAGTCCACAACGTGCGCGATCTTCATACAGTGCCGCTTGACCTCAGACAGCGCCCTGACAATTTCTTTTATGCCATTGGTTTGCGAACAATGAAAGTCACCTTTTCGTCCAAAAGTCTGACGATGTCGAATATTGTAATTGAACTTGCTCCAGCCAAAACGAAGCAGAGTGGAAGAGCTGGGTGCCATCCCGTACCAATCTCCATGAGCCGTGATCCTGCCACGCGGAATCCCACGTCAAACAGATAACCCATGCTTATAGCCCAATCGGATACCTTGACTGCGACATTATGATCGAAATCCCGCATTCCGCCCAAGGTATTTTGGAGCCGCGTGTTCAGCCTCACTCCACCTGCCCCGCTTAACATTCCTCATCTTCGCTACCCTTTCGGGGTAGAACAGCTTGCTAAGGAGTACGTTTTGCGGGGGCAAGGTCACTTTTGAACTAACCCCTTGATTCTCCAGTTCACGTTCTGCTCCCTACAGAGAAATCTTCGCCACAATATACACTGCCAGAACCATTGCGATCGCGAATCCTCCAGCGTAGAACAAGACACGATCCAGCTTCAATCGCGCAGGAATCATCCCGCGCTGCAGAGCTGACTCGTAAACCACTTCTGTCATGCCGCCCAGGAGAAAGAGCGTTATAACAAAGGCGCGGGAGAGAAAGAATCCAGTGACCAGAAAACTGGTAAATGACAAGATGATCAGTCGCCCCAAGCGGTTGATTTCGGCCTTGTCGATCCCCTCCTTCGGTTGTGTAGCATACGGGAGGGGCTCGTCCGC
>JAJXXG010001058.1 GCA_021781255.1 Acidobacteriota bacterium | reverse complement strand
CTCGCAGCTTCCTCGCGGCACTGCTGCACGGCTTATCGGCGCGATGGCCCACCCACTGAACCAGGCGGTCGTGGATCCCAAATCGCGCACGGTCACCGCAGGCTACGGAATTCTGCAGCCGCGCGTGGGCATCACGGTCCAGTCCGTTTCGCGCTCGCGGCTTGCGTCCATCTACTCCGGCCAAACCGGCTTTGATATCTATGCCCGCGCCGTCTCCGACGCATATCAGGATCTGTTTGGCGAAGGTATCTTCACCGGCAAGGGCATTTACGAGGTCGAAACGCTTCACGCCGTGCTCAACCGCAGATTTCCGCGCAACGCATTACTGAGCCACGATCTTATTGAAGGCGCATATGCGCGTGCCGGCCTGGCCACTGACATCGAACTCATCGACGACTACCCTTCGCACTACAGCGCTTACAGCCGTCGCAAGCATCGCTGGGTGCGCGGAGACTGGCAAATCGTGCAATGGATTTTCTCGCGCGTACCGGAGGAGTCAGGCCGGCGCGTGCGGAATCCAATCTCAGACATTTCGCGCTGGAAGGTCTTTGACAATCTGCGCCGTTCGCTCGTGGACCCTTTCCTATTCATCCTGTTTGTCGCAGGGTGGATGTGGCTGCCCGGCGGACCGCTCTACTGGACCATCGTCTCGCTGCTGCTCGTGATTTTTCCCACGCTGGTGCAACTGGGATTCGGCCTGGGCCGCGCACTTGCTGCAGACTACAAAGGCGGCGCAGGCGAAGCGCTCGCCGGCTTTGGGCGCGCGATGCTCGTTGTGCTGCTGAATCTTATCTTCCTTCCTCACCAGACGCTGCTCGCGATCGACGCCGTCGTCCGATCGCTCGTGCGGCGATTCATCACCGGCGAGCGACTGCTGGAATGGGAGACCGCGGCGCAGGCAGAAACTCAAGCAGAACGGCGCACGCCGGTTGATCGCTATCTTGCCCTCACGCCTCTTGTCGCCGTGAGCTTGGCCGGGCTGGTCTACTTCTTTGCGCGGCATCACTGGGCCATCGTGTTCGCCGCGCCCATTCTCGTGCTCTGGGGACTCGCGCTGGTTGTCACGGCATGGCTCAACCGGCCGCCGCGCGACCCGCAAAAGCACCTTGGCGTCAGCGATACTGCCTACCTGCTCTCCCACGCGCTCCGCATCTGGCGCTACTTTCATCAGTTCGGCGCAGAGCGGCACAACTTTCTTATTCCCGACAATGTCGAAGAAGAGGGTCTGCATGAGGCGCCGCGCGTTTCGCCCACCAATGTGGGCCTGCTGCTGAATGCACGCCAGGCAGCGTGTGAACTCGGATTTCTGACCACGCCGGAGTTTGTCGCGCTCACGCAGCAGAGTCTCGCCACCATCACCCGCCTCGAAAAGTTTCAAGGGCACCTCTACAACTGGTACGACACGCAGACGCTCAGGCCTTTGGATGCCTCGCCTTTTGTTTCTTCTGTCGATAGCGGGAATTTCGCCGCCTCCCTCTACACGCTGCACGCCGGCGCGAAGGAACTCTTGCAGAAGCCGCTGCTCTCGAGTCAGCTCTTCAGCAGCCTGCGCGTGCATTGGCAGCGGATGCAGGCGGAGAATGCAAGGCGCGCGCTATTTGACGAAATCAAGTTACCCGCTGCTTCCGCCACCATGACGGAATGGATTGCGTGGCTGCCTGCCGCGGAAACCCCGCTCTCGGCAGCCTCAGCCAGCGCAGAGGAGCAGGCGGGCGACAGTTGGTGGCTTGCGGAGACGCATCGGCGCGTGACGGCCATCCTCGGATTGCTTCGCGACTACACCCCGTGGATGCAGCCCGAATATGCGCCGCTTCGCGCAATGCTCCAACCCGCTATCGATGAGGAGGCTGGCATGCCGCCCCTCGAAGAGGCCATCACATTTGCCGAAGCTCTGGACGCCCGCCTCAAGCGCGCCTGGGCCGCGATCACTGAGAAGACGCCGCATCACACGCTGGGCGAACAGCTCCGAGCATCGCTGCCCGTTGCCCAGCAGAATCTGCGCAGTCTTGCCGCGAGTCTTCGCGCCGTCGCGCAGGATGCCGAGCGCCTTGCCGAAGAAACCAATTTCGCCTTCCTCGCCGATCCAGGCCGCCAGATCCTCTCGATCGGCTATGACACCGGCGCGCGGAAGCTGCATGAGTCCTGCTATGACATGCTCGCCTCCGAAGCCCGCATTGCAACGTTTCTTGCCATCGCGCGCGGCGAATTGCCGCAGCAAAGCTGGTTCAGGCTGGCGCGCCAGCACACACACGCCTTTGGCCGCTTTCTGCTGCTCTCATGGACCGGCACCATGTTTGAATACCTCATGCCGGCGCTGTGGATGCAAAGCTATCCTGACACGCTGATTGCGCGCACGCAGACCGCTTGTGTGGATGTGCAGAGGGCTTTCGCGCGCTCGCTCAACATTCCCTGGGGCATCTCTGAATCTGGCTCCTCGCACAGGAATGACGCGGGACATTATGCGTATCACGCATACGGCATTCCGCAGACCGCGCTCTTCTTCGAGGCGACAGCCGGCCCGGTTGTCTCTCCGTACTCCACATTTCTGGCGCTCTTCGTGGATGCCGGCGAGGCGCTGCGCAATCTGCGTCACATGGAGTCAGCAGGGTGGGTGGGAGCCTATGGCTTCTATGAGGCGGGAGACTTTATGCATTCTCCCGGCAATCCCGTACTCGTCCGCGAATGGATGGCCCACCATCAAGGCATGGCCTTGCTGGCTGTGGTGAATCTGCTCCGGGACAACGCCGTGCAGCGCTGGTTTCATTCCAATCCGCTGGTCCAGTCCACTGAGCTCCTGCTGCACGAAATCCCGGTTCGCAAAGCTGTTCTCAAGGCCGCGGCAAAGGAATTTGTGCCCCTTGCAACGCGAGCCACCATGCAGACGCCAGTTCATTGACCGCGCCGGCGCGATTGCTTCATGCGCCCTGCAGCACATGCAGCAGCGGCGCGCGTTTCGTTGCCTGCGCAGGCTCCACATAGCCCCGCGGCACATAGGAGCAGCACGGCTCCTGCGCGAATGCATTCCCTGTCAACGCGTACGCGCGCGCCCGGGAGCCTCCGCAAATCTGCTTGAACTCGCACGCGCCACACTTGCCTTCGAGCTTGTCCGCGTCGCGCAGCGCAAGAAACAACGGCGATTCGCAATAGATCGTCTCCAGCGGCTGCCGGCGGATGTTGCCCGCCGAAACCGGCAGAAACCCGCTGGGAAAAACCTCGCCGGTATGCGAGATGAATACGAAGCCTTTTCCGTCATTGAGCCCACGCGGCGCGCGGCCAATGGAATCGACCTCCCTCTCATGTGCGGACTCCGGCGTTCCTGCTCTTCGCGCCGCCGCGCGCTGCTGGAGCAGGTAGCGGCGGTAGTGCTGCGCTTCGGTGGTCTTGATGTCAAACGGAGCGGTCATGGAGAGGCTGTGGAGCTTAGCGAAAATCTGCTCGAACTCATCGGCGCTCAAGAGATCATTCAGCTTGCCGCGGCCCGTCGGCACGAGGAAAAACACGCTCCAGAGCGTAATATTCAAGCGCGCAACCAATGCCACAATGTCGTCGAGTTCACCAATGTTTCTGCGGCTGAAGGTGGTATTGATCTGCACCGGCAGTCCCGCCTCATTGGCCCAGCGGACGGCGTCGAGCGTGCGTGCAAACGAACCCGACATTCCGCGAAACCCGTCGTGTGTCTCAGCGCGCGCGCCATCCATGCTGACGGCAAGACGCGCCAGTCCAGCATCTTTCAGGCGGAAGATAATCTCCCGCGTCAGCAACGGTGTGGCGCTCGGCGTGAGGGAGACGCGCACACCCGACTGGCGCGCGTAGTCGATCAGTTCAAAGAGATCGGGCCGCTTGATTGGATCGCCGCCGGTAAGCACAAAGACCGGCACGCGCAAGGCGGCTATTTGCCCGATCAGTTGCCTGCCTTCCTCCGTAGTCAGTTCCATGGGATCACGCTCAGGCTGCGCTGAAGCGCGGCAATGAACGCAGGCAAGATCGCAGGCCTGCGTGACCTCCCAGATTGCGATGAATGGGCGCTTGTCAAAATCGGTCGTGTTGATCTGCGGGTTCATATGCATTATGGAACCGCGGCGAAGCCGCACTGCGCAGTGACTAAAGTCGCGCTGATACAATTTCGGCGTGAGCGCTGAACGCATCGATCTTGCCGGAGTTCTGCAGAAGACTGGGCTGCTCTCCAATCTTACGCCGCCCGAAGTGCAGTTGCTGGCCGCCCGAACTGTCCGCAAGCTGTTCAAAGCCGGAGAGTTGCTTTTCTGCGAAGGCGAGCCGTGCAGCGGCCTTCACATCGTGGCGCGGGGCAAGGTTCGCATTTTTAAAACCTCCATGAACGGCCGCGAACAGGTCCTCGCCGTGGAGGGGCCGGGCAGCTCCATTGCCGAACTGCCGGTCTTCGACGGCGGACCATATCCCGCATCGGTGGTCGCAATTGAGGATTCGGAGATTGCCTTCATTTCGCGCCGCGACTTTCATTCCTACTGCATGGAGCACCCTGACGTGGCGCTGAAAGTGCTCGCCGTGGTGGGCGGGCGGCTACGCCGTCTGGTGGGAATCATTGAGGAACTCTCCTTCACTACAATTCGCCAGCGCCTGGTCTCCACTCTCCTCAAGATCGCGCAGGCTGAGGGAAAGAAGACCGCGCACGGCGTGGAATTCCTCCTGCCCTACAGTCATCAGGAAATCGCCAATCAGCTTGGCACCGTGCGCGAGCTTATCTCACGCAACCTGATGCGCCTGCAGGCTGAGGGCCTGCTTGAAGTGGATGCGCGGCACATCGTGATCAAGGACATGAGCGGGCTTACGGCTCTGCTGGAAGCCTCCGCCTAATTCCTAGCGCGCGGCTCGATTCCCGATGCAATGCGGCAAATCACTACGGCGCGCATCCCGCGCCTTGAAACCATGTGACTAAAGTCCCTGCATGCCGCTCTCTGCCGCTCTACTGTGGCAACAGCAGCGGGCAGAAATCATCCTCCGCTGCAAAGCGAGGGAAGCAATGTCATACAAGCGTTATTGGCTTGTTCTAGCCATCGTCATTCTTGGGTCATTTGCCGTGCTCGGAGGAGTAGGGAGGAAAATGATCAGTCAGGCTCCTCCAATCCCGGTTGTCTACACCGCAGATGGGCAACTTCTTTTCACGGGCTCTTCCATCACGGACGGCCAGGGCGTCTGGCAGTCCATCGGCGGCCAGGAAATCGGCACCGTCTGGGGGCACGGGGCCTATGTCGCGCCGGACTGGAGCGCGGATTGGCTGCATCGCGAGTCGGGCATTCTGCTGGATCGCTGGGCTCAAAAAGATGGAGCAGCAAACTTTGCAGCGCTCAATCCAGACCAGCAGGCCGTGCTGCAGGCGCGCCTGGTCCGCGAGATGCGCACGAACACATATGATGCCGCGACGAACCGCGTCATCATCAGCAGCGATCGCGCAGCAGCCTATCGGCAGCTCGCGGCATACTATGCAAACGTCTTCGCGAGCGGCCGCAAGGAATATGCCATTCCGCAGGGGGCGCTTACCGATGCAGGCAAGCAGAAGCAGCTTGCCAACTTCTTCTGGTGGACTTCATGGGCGGCAAGCACAGAACGCCCTGGCTCCACAGTCACGTTTACAAACAACTGGCCGCATGAGCCGCTGGTCGCCAACGAAGCAACGCCGGGCGCAGTCCTGTGGAGCATCGTGAGTTTCGTCGGCCTGCTCGGCGGCATCGGCGCGCTCGTCTGGTGGTATGCATCGCAGGAAAAAGAGATCGCGCACGGTCCCTATCCCACGCGCGATCCCTTCGTCGGCATGCGGCCAACGCCCTCGCAGCGCGCCACAATCAAATACTTTGTCGTGGTGATTATTCTTTGGGCAGTGCAGATCTTGATGGGCGTAATCACCGCCCACTACGGCGTGGAGGGCCAGGGCTTCTACGGCTTCCCGTTGGACCGCTATCTGCCCTACGCCATCACGCGCACCTGGCATCTGCAGCTCGCCATCTTCTGGATTGCAACATCATGGCTGGCCACGGGTCTTTATGTCGGCCCTGCGGTCAGCGGTCACGAGCCCCGCTTCCAGCGGCTCGGCGTCAACGTATTGTTTGTTGCGCTGGTGCTGGTGGTCGGCGGCTCACTTGCAGGCGAGTGGCTCGGCATTCAGCAGCGGCTGGGCAATCTATGGTTCTGGTTTGGCAGCCAGGGTTTTGAGTATGTGGACCTGGGCCGCTTCTGGCAGATTCTGCTCTTCATCGGCCTGGTGTTGTGGCTCGTGCTGATGGTTGCATCGCTCAAGCCCGCACTGCAGC
>JAJXXG010000375.1 GCA_021781255.1 Acidobacteriota bacterium | reverse complement strand
CGTTGTTCCCGATGCTCTCTTTCGTAATCCCATATCGGAAGTCATTCACAACCGTCGGACTAAAGGTTGTCGTAAGTCCAACGGCAATGCCCTTGCTGAAATCTACAGTCTGGACTTGAGGCGGTGCCCCGGGCAGAAAAGGACCGGCGGTTACGTCGCGGTCATGTACTGCTGTTCCGCGCACGAACAGAGAGTTTTTGTTGTTGATGACGTAATCGACGCGGCCAATGTACCAGTTGTCCTTGCTGGTAATGGGCGACGAGAAGCGGTAGCCGGCATAGTTGGGAGCATCCAAAACATTCGAGGTGTTCTGATTGGGATATGTGTCGAAATATTGGAGTGCTACCTGGCTGGGCCCGATGTCAAGCGGATCCATCGCCGCCAATTGCTGCGCGTCAAGTGCATAGGAGCCTTGCGCAACGGAGTAGTTCGTACCGCTTATTCCTGTTACGCTGCCACCCGGACAATCGCTCGCAGTCTTGCATTGGTATTGGATGATTCCGTCACGCAGCGTGGCGCTCGGAATGATATCCAACGTGCTTGCCGCCGACGCTACACGGTGCCCCTCGTAGTTGAAAAAGAAGAAGGCGCGGTTGCGGATAAAGGGTCCACCGATATCGCCGCCAAAAACGTTGCGGACGAGCCTGGAGGGACGATTCGGTATCCCGTTGGAAACCTGAGACTGCTTCAGGAACCAGTCATTGGCCTCTCCGATAGTGTTGCGATTGAACTCGTAGAGATTGCCATGAAACCGGTTGGTGCCGCTCTTGGTCACCATCGTGATCTGCGCGCCCGAGGAGCGGCCCTGAGTGGCGCCGTAATTCGAGGTCGTCACGCGAAATTCCTGGGTGGAAAATGGCGTTGTAGGCAACACGCCATTGAATGCATATCCCTCAAACGTAAAATTGTTGCTCACACCGTCGAGCGTGATGTTGTTCTGGTCGCTGCGCGCACCGTTTACAGCCCCGGCGCGTGTGTCATAGTTGCTCTCCAGCGCATTTTGTCCGTTGTAGACCACACCGGGTTGAAAGCTGAGCAGCAGCGGCATGCTCTCGGCCCGCATGGGGAGATTTTCGATAGAAGCGGTACCCATTGTGTTGCCGATGGTGGCATCGGTCGTATTCAGCAGCGGTGCAGTTCCGGTCACTTGAACGGTTGTGGCAACGGAGCCGACATTCATCGTTACATTTGCAGTGACCGGAAGGCTTACCCGAAGTTCCAGGCCACTTTGCTTATAGGTATGAAAGCCCTTGGCGGCCACAGACAGATCATAGGTGCCCGGGAGTACCGCAGGAATGCTGTACGCACCGGTAGAGTTCGACACCGTGGAGCGGGTGGTACCCGTTGCCGACTGGGTCAGAGTGACTGTTGCGCCAGCAATGGCCGCCCCCGATGAATCGGTAACGGTTCCATGCAACGATGAGGTAGCCTGCCCCCATGCGTAACCACAGAGCGTAAGCATCACGATAACGAGAGAAAATAACGACAGCCTACCAACTTTCATCAGAAGCCTCCGAAATAGAGTAAGTAGAAGTGCTCCAGTCTGCGACCGGACTACCCTCGAATTCGTCCGTCACAAAATGAGAGCTGAGCTCAGTGCATTCGGTCTCTGGTCGCTTCACCTTCACATTGCAACCAGTAGCCCTTGCTTAGTAGCGTCGGATTACAAAATTCGGCAAGGCTGAAAAAATTGTCCTTGCCAAGTCTGAAGTAGGGATTTTGAGATGAATATTATCCCAAATTCCATCCAAGATCGAGAAGAGACACTGTAGAACGGACTATTTACCCCGGTCAGAAAGTCCATCCGCCACCTCATCCAGACTCCCTGAAATTGACGGACAGAGTCATCCCTTCCTGAATAGCCGACATGGGCCGATTAGAGAACGAATAGTCTTCGATGTCAACATAAATATCTAGTCATATAGATGACATGAAGATCGATCTCCGAATTGCCCGGCGGATGCCTGCTAGGCGCTCGGCAAGGCCTAGGCGATACTCCACTTCGAAAAGCGTAAGAGCCCCTTTGAGGGATAAAACAGCGGCTCGATGACCAGAAAGCCCATGACAAGCCAGATCAGCGACGATTCCGCGGAGAGATGGTTTGTTGACAGCTTCTGCAACAGGTCCACAACGCCCTGGGCCAGTACCGTAATCGCGGAATAGAGAACCCATGGTGTAGGATGCATGGTCATTCACCTCACTAGAGAGAAAACAGCAAAACGGAGATTGCGCAAAGACCAGACCCACAGCCTGTCGAGGCCCGAGCCGTTCCTTCAGAATGAGAACCGCCAGCAGCACCATGATGATCTGATTAGAGCGCCGTAGCAACTGTGATTACGGGGGTGTTGCCATTGGTGTGATAAGCGGCGAACAAGGTCAACCCGCCCACCCCGCTAAGGATACCCCTGAGGACGCCGTAGGTGATTCCGCGCGGACTCTTTTCCGGCTTCGCCCGTCGCGCAACCAGCAAGACAAGACCAACCGGAATGGGGCCCACGGTAAAATACTGCAGGGTGTCAGGCGGAAACTCGCGCGAACCAAGTTTCGAGAGCATCGCCCAGGCGCCCCAGCACAGCGAGCGGGCGATCGAATAAACGAACCGTCGTGCATTTTAGTTCGGGATGGGCGAAAAGCTCCGTTGAACCTGCATTTCGCTTTGCATCAGGACTCCTTTGGCGGATTGAAGTTGGCTTCGTCGAGGGCAACGCGCGGCGCAAATCGAAAACTCCCCGGGCGAATCCCCTTCAACTCCGCCATGCGCAGCGCAGCCACCTGCACAGGCACAATCTCAAAGAGAGGCGCAAGCATTTCGGCCGTCTCAGGAATCCGGCAAGTTTCGAGGCGCTCTTCCGCTGCCTCAACTGAAGGCCCAATCACGCAGATGCGTCCGCCAAAGCGCGCGAGATCCTGCGCCAGCGAGCAGTTGAGTTCGTGCGTGCCGCCGTGAGGGGCGAACACCACTCCCCTGAAATTCGAGTCGACCACCTCAACGGGTCCGTGGCGAAAGGAGCCAGCCGCCATGCCTACTGCCGCGGTCTTGGCCACCTCATTGAAGAGCAGCGCCCCCTCAAGCGCCGATGCGCACGACGGACCGCGGGCCAGCAAATATACATCCGACGCACCGGCAAGAAAGTCGTCCCAGCTGTGGAGGTTGTCCACGCTGTGCCTTACCAGCTGCTCGAATGCAGGCAATAGATCCCGCGCGGTGTTGCTGTCTGTCTTCGCGGTTCCGGCCACTGTGCCTGCCAGAAGATACTGCGTGAGCAAGGTTCCGGTGTATGTCTGGACGGCCACCATCTCATCGTCGCGGCTTCCCACCAGGATGTTTACATCGGCGTTGCGCGCCAGAGTGCTCGCAGGCTCATTGCATATTCCGATGATCGACGATTGGCCGCTGCGCTCCTGCAACAACCGAGTAATTTCGACCGACTCACCCGAACGCGAAACGACTACCATCACGCTATCGCGAAATCCGGCACGCCGGTAGTGCAGCAGCTCCCCCGCCTCCACCGCGACGGCATTGATGCCCTGGGCACAAAGGAAGTACTCAAGCGGAAGTGAAGCAAACAGCGAGGCGCCCATCCCGGCGATGACGACTCGCCTGCCCGACTGCAACAGTGCCGCCGCCTGAGCCAGCGACGCAGCACCTTCCCCGCACTGATGCTCGAGCACTCCACTGAGTGAGTCCGCCTGCGCAAGGATATTCTCCGCCAGCACTGAGGTCGTCATTCCCGTCTGTTCCCTTCGCCTGCCATTCTGCGCTTGCCTATCATTTTGCCGCATCAGGCGTGCTGGAGACGCCACGCCTGCGCCGCACCCAGCAGGCCCGCATCCGAACCCAGTGAAGCCGGCACAATTCGCACCGCGTCTAATGGTACCTGCGTACACAGCTCGTGAACGACTTCAAGGGCACCCGGCAAGAACAGCTCACTGCTTTTCATTACGCCGCCACCCAGTGCAATCACTCCCGGGGCACAGCGCGTAATCAGGTTCGCGAGCCCAATCCCCAAAAAGCGTGCCTCGCGCCGCATCGCCTCCAGCGCCAGCGCATCCTGCTGTCGAGCAAGCGCACAGATGGCCGCTGCGCTCATGAGCCCGCGTTCAGGGGCCTGTTCGTGTATCCATGCGCTGATGGCTGTGCCGCTGGCAAGCACCTCCCAGCATCCGTGCGCGTGGCAGTAGCAGAGCGGCCCGGCACTGTCGATGACCTGATGCCCGACCTCAGGATGTGCTCCGCCAACGCCACGGTAGAGCTGCCCGCCGAGAACCATTCCCGAGCCGATCCCGGTACTCACTGTGAGGTAAATGAAGTTGGATGAGCCTTGCCCCGCGCCCCAGGCGTACTTCGCAAGAGCAGCCGCGTCCGCGTCGTTATCTACTGTGACTGGGAGGCCAAATGACTTTTCAAGCGGTGCGATGAGGTTGCAGTCGGTCCATGCCGGCAGCGTTCCAACCTCACCGATGACCCCCGTGAAGGGATTGAGCGGGCCCGGACAGGCAAGGCTGATCCCCTTCAGCGGACCGCACTCGCGTGCGACTTCCCGGAGCATCCGTTGCATGCGTTTCAATGCGTCGGCAAAGACTCACTGCGGATCGGTCACGCACTCGGTGCGATACGCAATTACGCCATCGTCATCCACCTCGCCGACCGCGATTTTTGTCCCGCCAATGTCGATCGCTCCAATCCTCCCCTTACGATCGCATTCTTCAGCTTGTTGCGCATACAGTCTCGGCAATCGGCTGACTCGAGGGCCACGGCTGCAAGCGGAGCCTCTTGCGGAAACTCCCCAGCATCGTCATCAATCGTTGCCTGTCGATCGAGGACCTCATTTCAAACCGCGGTGAGCGGCATCATGCTTCCCGCTGGAAGACACATTCCCCGCCCAGCCACACATCGTGCAGCACCATTTCCCCGTTCAAGCGGAAGCGCACCAAGTCCGCACGCGCTCCCAGAGCGAGGGTTCCACGCCCACCCGCAAAATGCCCTGGAATTGCGGTGGCCATCGCGAGCGCATCTCCCAGCGTGATGCCGGTCATCTGCACTGCGCGCCCCACGCACCGCATAAGAGGAGTTACGGATCCGGCAAGCAACTCAGAGCCGAAGATGCACAAGCGCCCGTCGGGCTTGAGTTCCACACGACCGCCAATGGGACTGTCATAGACTCCGGCAGGCTTCCCAGCGAGCGCCACACTATCTGAGACAAGAATCGAGCGATCCGTTCCCTTGGCCTTCAGCATCGCCTTCAGTGCCTCGGCCGGCAGATGATTCCCATCCGCGATGAACATTGCCGTCAGCCGATCATCGGCAAGCTGACTCCAGATTGGATTGCCGTGCCGAGGAATCTGCGCCGGAAGTCCGTTTCCAAGATGCGTCGACAAGCGCGCCCCGGCGTCCACAGCCTCGCGAATCTGCTGTGCTGAAGCGTGCGTGTGCCCAATCGAGACATGTACTCCGCGCTTCACCAATTCCTCAACGTAGTGGCATGACTCCGGGAAGTGAGGCGAGAGCGTGACCATGCCAACCAGCCCATCGGCTGACTCCTGCCATCGTTCAAACTCGGCAATGCTGGGAGGACGAACATGCTGCGCCGAGTGCGCGCCGCGGTATCCATCGAGTGGTGAAATATGCGGGCCTTCCATATGAATGAAAGGCACACATGCCGCGACTCTCCGATCAACTCGGCAGGCCTCTGCAACAGCCTTGACCCGCGCCGTCAAATCCTCTTCCGCCGCTGTAATCAGGGTGGGCGCAAAGCACGTCACACCACCGCGCAGCATCTCCGCTGCAAGCGTGGCGACGGACTCTGCCGTCAAGCCGTCGACATTCAGGTCATACCCTGCGCTGCCGTTTACCTGGAGATCCACGAGCCCCGGCGCAAGATACAAGTCCGTGTCTTCCTGCGCGGCTTCCAGGCGCACGATTACGCCGCCCTCGGCGGTCACGCACATGGCGCATCCGGTGCGGGTATCAAGACCGGTGATTGACGTCGTGCTCATTCGCTTCCATCAACCAATACGAATCGGGATCAAGATACACGGTGCAGCGCGGATGCGTACGGAGCGCACTGGCCGGGCAAGCGCCGCTGACGGGCGACAGGAACATGGATCGCACCGCTTCACTCTTGTGGCTGCCTGGAACACAGCAGAACATCTCACCTCCGCTGAGGAGCGCGGGAACGGTGAGCGTCATTGCGGTCTTTGGGACCTCCTCCAGGCTTGCAAAGCAGCCGTCCAGCACCTGCTGCTCGCGGCATTTTGTATCCAGCGTGACCACTTTGACCGGTTGC
>JAJXXG010000164.1 GCA_021781255.1 Acidobacteriota bacterium | reverse complement strand
GCGGGTCAAAACTCAGCTTGCCGCCTGCGTGGAAGTAGAGAGTCTTTGACTTGGCGGCCCTGGGCGGCCAGGCGTCAAAGCTGCGCCATAGGTTGGTTCCGGTCTCAAACACCACGGCTTTGGGCTGCGCCGCGCCTTTGCCTTTCAGGTAGTGCTCGAAGAAAGGAAACTGAATGTTGGCGCGGAAGTATTCGCCGGTTTTGGCGTTGAACTGCACATCACCCAGATGGCTGCCATCACTGCGCGCCCAGCCTCCGTGCACCCAGGGCCCCTCCACCAGCGTGGTCGCGGTTGCGGGGTTGAATTTGTTGATGGCGTAGAAGGTGCGGTAGGGGCCCATCAGGTCTTCGGCGTCATACCAGCCGCCGACTACAAGCACCGCGCAGCGCACGTTCTTCATGTGGCGCGAAAGATCGCGCGACTGCCAGTAGGCGTCGTAGGTGTCGTGCTTGAACTGGTCGTTGAAGAGCCAGTTGGAGCCCTTCAAATAAAGCGCGTCGAGATTGGAGATGCTTCCCGCCTGCAGATAGAACCTGTAACTGTCGGGCGTGCCAAAATCAAACGGAACCATCGGCTTTGGTGAGAGCGGATTCTTCTGGGGGCGAAAGAAGGGCGCGTAGAAACCAAAGTTTGCCGACAGCATAAACGCGCCGCCGTGATAGCCATCATCGCCCCGGAAGAGGTCGGTCATGGGCGCCTGCGGGCTGGCCGCGACCAGCGCCGGGTGCGAATCGATGATCGACGCCGACGTGTAGAACCCGGGATAGGAGATGCCCCAGATGCCCACTTTGCCGTTGTTGCCCGGCACGTGCTTGAGCAGAAACTCGATGGTGTCGTAGGTGTCCGAGGCGTCGTCCACATCCTGCGGAGATTTCTTGTCGTCGATGTGCGGACGCATCTCGATAAAGTTGCCTTCGCTCATCCAGCGTCCGCGCACATCCTGGTATACGAAGATGTAGCCAGCCTTCTCGAACTCGTCGGACGGCCCCAACTGCTTCGGGTACTCATCCTCGCCGTAGGGAGCAACGCTGTACGGAGTGCGGTCCATCAGGAACGGATACGGGCCGTGGGATGCATCCTTGGGCACATAGACCGCGGTGAAGAGCCGCTTCCCGTCGCGCATGGGAATGCGGAACTCGTACTTGGTGTAGTGCGCGCGGACGTAGTCTTCTTTGGGCGTGTTGGCGCCTGGCTGCTGGGCTTGGAGAGCGGTGAAGGCAAGAGCAAGAATGGCCGGAACGGCGAGATGCAGTCGCAGATGAAACATCGTGGGCTTGAGTCTCCTGACAAACCAGAGTACTCCATGACGGCGGGCCACGGTCAGCGATCCAAGACACAAAAGGGCCGCATGCATTTGCTGAGAGGCCGGAGCAAACACGGCGCTTCCGGCACCCTGGCGTGGGAGCCTGCCGAGAGATCAAGGGCTGAGCTGGAGAGCGAAGCCGTTGTCGTTCCTCATGGGTCCTTTATGCGCAGGCTGATACAAATAGCTGAACGAGGTACAATCGGAGCCGGCATTGCGGCTGCGGCGTATCATCTGCCCGGCGGGCCATGGTCCATTCGCCAGCCGGCCACGAATTCCAGGGCAAGGGAACGGAGTCATCCCATGAGCGCCAGTCATCCAGTGGAAGTGGAAGCGCTTTACGGAGACTATCCGCTCGATCTCGCCTTCGACGAGATGCGCGAGCCTAGTGGGCAACTGCGTCCGCACTACCAGGCGCTGGCCGAGACTCTGGCGCGGCTGCCGCAGGATGAACTGCAGCGGTGCAAGCAGTCGGCGGAGCTTTCGTTCCTGACCCAGGGCATCACCTTTACCGTATACGGCCGCGAAGAAGGCACCGAGCGCATCTTCCCTTACGATCTGCTGCCGCGGGTGATTACGGCCCGGGAGTGGGACCTTATCGAGCGGGGCCTTACCCAGCGCATCAACGCGCTCAATCTCTTTCTGCGCGACGTCTACTCCGACGCAAAGATTCTCAGTGACCGCGTGGTTCCGCGCGATCTGGTCTACAGTTGCAGGCACTACCGCCGTCAGATGCGTGGACTGCAGGTGCCGCGCAATGTGTACATCTCCGTGGTCGGCTCTGACTTGCTGCGCCTGAATACGGGCGAGTTCGTGGTGCTGGAAGACAATCTGCGCGTGCCTTCCGGCGTGAGTTACAAGCTCACCAATCGCCGTGTGATGAAGCGGACGTTTCCGCAGCTCTTTCAGAGTTACGGCGTGCGGCCCATCGAGCACTACCCGCAACTGCTGCTGGCAACGCTGCGCTCGCTGGCTCCCGAGGGCAGGCCGGAGCCGAACATTGTGCTGCTCACGCCGGGCGTCTTCAACTCGGCTTACTTCGAGCACACGTATCTTGCGCGGCAGATGGGCATCGATCTGGTCGAGGGCCGCGATCTGGTGACGCACGACAACATTGTCTACATGCGCACCACCGACGGGCTGAAGCGCGTGGACGTAATCTATCGCCGCGTGGATGATGACTTCAGCGATCCGCTGATATTTCGCGGGGACTCGACTCTGGGCTGCTCCGGCCTGTTCAATGCCTACCGGGCCGGCAACGTCACGGTGACCAACGCGTTTGGCACCGGCCTGGCCGACGACAAGGCCCTCTACGCCTATGTGCCGCGGATCATCCGCTACTACCTCAACGAAGATCCTATTCTGCCCAACGTAGAGACCTACCTGCTGACGGAAGAGAAGGAACGCCGGCACGTGCTGGCCAATCTGGAGAAGCTGGTGGTGAAGGCGGTGGGTGAGAGCGGCGGATACGGCATGCTGATCGGCCCGCACTCGACAGCGCAGCAGCGCGAGGAGTTTACGCGTCAGATCGAGGCAAACCCGCGCAACTACATTGCCCAGCCCACGCTGGATTTTTCCCGCGCTCCGTGCCTCATCGGCGATCGTCTGGAGCCGCGTCACGTGGATCTGCGGCCTTACATTCTTTTTGGCGATAAAGTGAACATCGTGCCGGGAGGCCTGACCCGCGTGGCTCTGGAGAAGGGTTCGCTGGTCGTCAACTCCTCACAGGGCGGCGGCAGCAAGGACACATGGGTTCTGGAATAACAGTCAGACACGGGGTTCGGGAGAGTACGACGATGCTATCGCGCGTTGCCGACAGTCTCTACTGGATGAGCCGCTATCTGGAGCGGGCGGAGAACACTGTGCGCCAGCTGGACGTGACCATGAGCCTGATGCTCGACACCAGCGGCACCAGCGCGGGAACCCGCTGGCAGCGGCTCGTAGGCTCGCTGGGCAAACCGCAGGACCTGGAATGGAATGGCGAGCTGGAAGCAATGGCCAGCCGGCTCATTTTCGATGAGCTGAACTGCGCTTCGATTACCTATTGCCTTGATGCCGCGCGTGAGAATGCCCGCCAGGTGCGCGAGGAGATATCGACAGAGCAGTGGCAGCGGCTCAATCGCCTCTATCACCAGATGCACTCGCCCGGCGCATTGACACAGTTCCATTCCAACATCGGCGACGTGCTTGCCTCGGTGCTCGATGGCATTCATCTGTTCAAGGGCGTTACCGACACGACGATGATCCACGGGCAGGGATGGCACTTCATCCGCCTGGGGCGTTATCTTGAGCGGGCCTATGCCACCGCCACGCTGCTTGAGGTCTATCAGCCCGAACTGTTCGGCGCGCAGGAGCGCGAGCACTCCGGCTACCAGTACCTGGAGCAGGTGGGCCTTCTGCGCTGCTGTACGGCATTCGAGGCGTATTGCCAGGTGTATACAGCCGACCTCACGCCCGATCATATCCTGGAGTTCCTGCTGCTCAATCGCGACTTTCCGCACGCCATCCGCTATTCTGTTGACGGCGTGCGCCAGGCCATCGAGGCCATCCAGCGCGCGGGCGGCCGCAGGCCTCCGGATGAGCTTGCCGCGGGGATCGGCCGATTGAGCGCGATGCTCGGCTTTACTTCGCTGCGCGAGATTCTGGCCGGCGATGCGGCTGCATTTCTGCACACCATCCGCGAGCAGTGCCTGCGCATTCACGAACTTGTGTACCGCTACTACATTCACTACTCCATCCAGTCCGCGCTGGCCATTTGACGGAGCCCGAGCATGAATTTCTATTCAATACGGCACCTGACGCGCTTCCGCTACGCGCAGCCCATCAGCGAGAGCATTATGGAAACGCGCATGCACCCGCGCTCGGACTCCCTTCAGCACTGCCTCACCTACTCGCTTTCCGTCAGCCCGCGCTGCCGCGTCTTCACGTATCGCGACCATCTGGGCAACAACGTGCAGCACTTCGATATCCCCGGCGAGCATACGCAGCTGGTGGTGATTGCCGAGTCTGTGGTGGAGCAGCAGTCGCTGCCTGACGTGCCCAGCTTTCTGGCTCCCGACGCCTGGGATGCGCTGGACGAATTGATCGATTCCGGCGACTACTGGGAGATGCTCCTGCCCAGCACCTTTGCCGCAAAGACTCCGGCGCTTACCCTGCTTGCGTCTCAATTGGAGGTCGTCCGCCGCGACGATCCGCTGATGCTGGTGCATGAGCTGAACCGGAGGCTTTTTGAGTATTTCGAGTATGTGCCGAAGTCCACGCGCGTTGACTCGCCCATCGATGAAGCCATCGTCAGCGGCAAGGGCGTCTGCCAGGACTTTGCGCACACCATGATCGCCCTGCTGCGCCAGGTGCGCATTCCGGCCCGGTATGTTTCCGGCTACCTTTACCGCGGGTGCGAAGACCACGACCGCTCGACGCCGGACGCGACCCACGCCTGGGTTGACGTGCTGCTGCCGCACCTTGGCTGGGTTGGATTTGACCCGACGAACAACCTGATCGCCCGCCACCGCCATATTCGCACTGCGGTGGGCCGGGATTACGCCGACGTGCCGCCGACTCACGGCATTTTTCGCGGCAAAACGGAAAGCGAGCTGTATGTGGCGGTGCATGTGGAGGCCAGCGACCAGCCGCCGGCCCTGGATAAGAAGTTGCCCATTCCCGACAACTGGTCCGTGCTGGTGGAGCATGCCCAGCAAGCGCCGGAACAAAGCGTGCCCGTGATTGATTTGCAGCAAATGCAACAGCAGCAATAACTTCCGCCAGCTCAAAAAAGAGCTTTCTGCATTGTTTTTTTATTGACGAGTGCGGTTTTTTTATTGAATCTTTAGTGAATACCGCTGAAGATGGAATCACCCCCGTTAACGACAGTCTTCGCTGACGACGTCTTTGAGCAAGAAAATCGGTAGGCCGGACCCTTTTCCCAATGTGGCGGAGTCCCAGCCGTTGAGGGAAGCCCTACCATTCTCTTACCCGGTGCTGCGCGGAAGTCACAAAGACCGCAATGCATGAATGTACACGAGCCGCAAGGCAACATAAGCAATTCAGGACCTTTTGGAGGAACAGCCGTGAAACGATCGCTTGTGGGATGGATGCTTCTTTGTATTCTGTCCACCGTACCCCTCGCATTTGGCCAGAGCGCTACCACATCTCTTCGCGGAAATGTGAAGGACCAGACCGGCGCGCTGGTTCCAGGAGCAACAGTCACTATCACAGACAATGCCTCCGGTAAGACGTCGAGCACTACCGCAAGCAGCGCCGGATTCTACGCTTTTCCGCAGATATTCCCATCCAAATACACCATCAAGGTTTCCGCCGCGGGCTTTGGCGACCAGACCAAGACGGCTGAACTGCTTGTCAATCAGCCGGCGTCCATTGATTTCACGCTCGGCGTGCAAGCCAGCGCGGTCACGGTGGACGTGTCCGCCTCGGCGCAAACGCTGAACACGGCGGATGCGTCGATTGGCAATTCAGCCAACAATGAGCTGATTCAGGCGCTGCCCAGCGAAACGCGCAACGTGCCTGACCTGCTCTCGCTGCAGCCGGGCGTGCTTTACCTCGGCGAGCAGAACACTTCGGCGGACAGCCGCCAGGGCGCGGTGAACGGCGGCCGCTCCGACCAGGGCAACGTGACGCTGGACGGCGTGGACAACAATGACCAGGTGAATGGCTACGCCTTCACCGGCGTGCTGCGCGCCACCCAGGATTCCGTGGAGGAGTTTCGCGTGACCACCGGCGACTCCAATGCAGACTCCGGCCGCTCTTCGGGCGCGCAGATCAGCATGATGACCAAGTCGGGAACCAACAAATTCCACGGTTCCGCATACGAATACCACCGCCCCACATTTACCGTCGCCAACGATTGGTTTAACAAGCAGGCCCAGTTTGACAGCGGACTGCCCAATATTCCCGGCAAGCTGATTCGCAACATTTTCGGCGGTACATTTGGCGGCCCGATCAAGAAGGACAAGCTCTTCTTCTTTGCCAACTATGAGGCCACGCGCAAGGCAGAGA
>JAJXXG010001067.1 GCA_021781255.1 Acidobacteriota bacterium | reverse complement strand
TGCCGTCGGCATCAAGGTCTTCGTCGACTTCGTGGCCAATCACACCAATCCCATTGCTGCCGGCGAAAACGGATCGCTCTACGACAATGGAACGTTCATTACCAACTATGCAGGCGACACGAGCGCGACACCCTACTACCATCACAATCCGAATATCAGTGACTACAACGATCGGTACCAGTTGCAGTACGACACGCTTCTCGGGCTGGCCGATCTCGATCAGACAAATCCATGGGTTGACCAGTATCTGAAGAATGCCGTGACACAGTTTCTTGCGCACGGCGCAGATGGATTCCGTCTTGATGCCGTAAAGCATGTGAACTGGGGTTGGGAATACAGCCTTGAAAATGCGGTAGCCAACTGGCAGGCGTCCGCAAGCCTTCCCACAGCCTCATCCCGCCCATTCGTCTTTGGCGAGTGGCTAGAGGGTTCGGGCGATACGCTTTATCCAGACTCCGTGAAATTCGCAAATGCAAGCGGGTTGAACCTGCTCGATTACCCGCTCTACTACCAGCTCGTCGACGTGTTCGGTTCGAACAAGAGCTTCTACGAAATTGACAACGAGTTGACACTGGAAGATGCGGGCCCCTCTAGCGGGAATGCCGAGGCCTTTCTGCAGCCCAACGACCTCGTCACGTTCTTTGACAATCACGACAATCCACGCATCCAGTCGATCGGAGCCGATCGCATGGCCATCAAGCAGGCCATCAGCTTTCTGCTTACGTGCCGCGGTGTGCCGGTGCTTTACTACGGCGACGAGCAATATCTGCACAACGACACAGACGGCGGCGCGGATCCCTACAATCGCAATGCGATGACGAGCTTTGCTTCAACTGATGCCGTTCTGCTGATCCAATACCTGGCCTCCCTGCGCGCTGCAAATCCAGCTATAGCGTTCGGAACCATGAAGCAGAGATGGATTAACGATGATGTGTACATCTATGAGCGTCAGCTAGGTTCGAACATCGTTCTCATCGCCATCAACAAAAGCAGCACAAATGACCAATCCATCAGCGGACTCTACAGCAATCTTCCTCCCGGCACGTATGCGGATTATCTGGCGCAGACCATGGGCGGCGCAGGCATCACGGTAGGCGGAGTCGCCGGCGGCAACAATGCCGTTGCAAGCTTCACGCTTCCGCATCGCAGCGTCTCCGTCTGGGTGTCAGCGGGCAGCGTTCCGCCATCCATCGGCAGCGTCACGCCACGGGTCGCCAATCCCGGGGCCACAGTCACCATCAGCGGTGCCGGCTTTGGCTCCGCAAGCGGATCGGTCAACTTCATGGAAGGATCCACTGCTGTGCCAGCCACGATCACAGCCTGGACGGATGGACAGATAACAGTCTCTGTTCCGTCCATCGCGCCCGGCGCGACAACCGTAGCGGTCACGCAGGGAACCGCCACCTCGAATGCTGCTCCATTTCAGGTAAGCACAGCCCCGCTCATCCCCGTGGACTTTAGCGTCAGCGGAGTTCCATCCATGGCCAGCACGGACGTGCTGATGCTTGCCGGAAACCTTTCGGAACTGGGCAACTGGTCAACAACCTGGAACGGAGCAGAAGGCCCTGCAGCAATTCCATCCGCTGGAAGCGGGTTGTTGACCGTGTCTCTTCCAACGTCCGCGGCAGTGCAGTTCAAATTCCTCATCCTGCATGCAGACGGCAGCGTAACGTGGGAAAACGGCGCCAATCATCTGTACTCGGTTCCGGCTTCCGGCGTCGGTGCAGTCGCCGTGGCCTGGCAGAACTGAGCACTGCAAGAGCACAGTGCCCTCAATCTAGAGCCTTGTGGAAGCGTAGGATGGCCACCGTGAGCAGCAGGATGCTAAAGCCGCCCATGGCCGCCATCTGCGGCCACAGCACATCAATGCCAACGCCCTTCAGATAGGTTCCACGCAGCACCACCAGAAAATATCGCAGCGGGCTCAGATAGGTCAGATACTGCAGCCACATCGGCATGGTGCTGATGGGAAAGCCGAAGCCGGAGAAGGTCACCGCCGGCATGATAAAGAAGAACGCAGTCACCATGGCCTGCTGCTGATTGGAAGACACGGTCGAAATCAGCAGACCAACGCCGAGCATGCACAGCAGAAAGAGCACTGCGCCCAAAGCCAGCACACCAAGGCTGCCCCGAAAAGGCACTTGAAACCAGAGCGAACCCACAGCCGCAATCAGCGAAACATCAAATACTCCGATAAGGAAGAAGGGCAGCGTTTTGCCCAGGATGAATTCCACTGGACGAATAGGCGTCACCATCATCTGCTCCAGTGTGCCCAGTTCGCGCTCGCGGACCACGGCAAATGCCGTCAGCGTAATCACCAGCACCAGCGTCAGGCTCCCGATAACGCCGGGCACAAAGAACCAGCGACTGCTCAGGTTGGGGTTGTACCACGGCCTAGGCTCTAACTCCACGCTGGGCACCACCTGCGTAATCTGCGGCGCAACGCGGCCAATCCAGTCCTGCTGATAGCTGCGGGCAAATCCCAGGGCAATCTGCGTAATGTATGCGGATGCAATCAGTGCGGTGTTGGAGTTGGTCGCATCCACAATCACCTGCACCGGGGCGGTCTCGCCCTTGCGCAGCTTCTGTGCAAAGCCCGCATGAATCTCCATCGCTACAGTTGCATTGCCCTGCTCAATCAGATCGTCCAGCTGCCGCGAAGACGTTACCTGCCGCTCCACGTCAAAGTACGGACTGGAGGTGAAGCGCGAAATCAGATCCCGGCTCTCCTGGCTCTGGTCCAGATCCAGGACGGCCATCGGCACATGACGAATCTCATACGTCGCCGCATACCCAAACACCAACATCTGCACAATAGGCGGAATGATGAGGATGAAGCGTGTACGCTTGTCGCGAAACACCTGGATGAACTCTTTCATGAGCATCTGTTTCAAGCGTGACCACATCGCGTCCTTACCTCACATCAGTCTCTTGTGAAAGCTGCGTGTTGCCAGCAGTGCCAGTACCACGGAGAACACAGCCAGCGGAATCAGGTCTGCATACAGCATCAGCGCAGGCGTGCCCTTCAAAAAGATCTTCTTCAGTACTGAGACGTAGTAGCGCGCCGGCAGTATGTGCGTCATCACCTGCAGTGGCTTGGGCATCTGCTCAATCGCAAACAGAAATCCTGATAGCAGAAATGCAGGCAGAAACGTTACCAGCAGCGCTATCTGGCTTGCGGCAAACTGGCTCTTGGCAATCACTGAGATAAAAAATCCCAGCGAAAGCACCACCACCAGGAACATCGCTGAGCTTGCCAGCAGCGTTCCAAACGATCCGCGGAAGGGAACGTGAAACCAGTAAATGGCGATCAATGCCGCGACAACCGTGTCTCCCATGCCCAGTACAAAGTAGGGAATCAGCTTGCCAAACATGATCTCCAGCGCGCTCACCGGCGTCGATATCAACTGTTCCATGGTGCCGCGCTCCCACTCGCGCGCAATGGTCAGCGATGTTAAAAACGCACCGATCACCGACATCACCAGTGCCAGCACTCCCGGAATGATGAATGCGCTGCTCTCAAGGTCCTCGTTGTACCACGTGCGCGTATCCACACTCACCGGAGCAGCCTGCATTGCAAGCCCGCGCTGATTCATCCACGCCACCTGCACGTTCGCGGAGTAGCTCTGCACAACAGCCTGCGCATAGCCCATTGCCAGGTTAGCCGTGTTGTCGTCCGTGGCATCCACCAGCGCCTGCATGGCAACGCGGCCTCCTGTCTGCAGCCGGTGATCAAAATTCCACGGGATGACAATGGCGATGCGCGCGTCGCCGTTGTCGAGCGCGCGCGCCAGGGCCTTCTCATTGTCCACTTCCGCCGCCACCCTGAAGTATTCGCTGGCCTTGAATCGCCACACAAGGTCGAGGCTCTGCTGGCTTCCATCCTGGTTCCACACATAGACAGGAATCCGCTTTTGATCCAGATTCACGCCGTAGCCAAACAGCAGCACAAGAATCGCGGGCATCACGATGACGATCATCAGGCTGCGCGAGTCGCGCAGAATCTGCATCACCTCTTTCTTCGCCATCACCAGCATCCGCATCCAGTTCATGCCTTGTGCTCCTCGGCCGCGCCGTGCCCCGTGGTTAACGACACAAACACATCTTCCAGCGTTGGATGAATTCGCTCCATGCGCTGCACATCTACGTTGTTGGCTGCAAGATATTGCTTCAGCAGCGGAATCGCCGAAGCCGCATCCTCCACCACCAGGTGCAATGCGCTGCCAAAGATTGCCGCATCCAGCACCGCCGGTGCAGATTGCAGCAGCTCCAGTGCCGGGCCAAGCGGCGTACAGTCCACCAGCAGCAATTCTCCGTGCATGCCGTCGCGCTTCAGCTCTGAGGGCGTTCCAAGCGCAACCATCCTGCCGCGATAGATCAGCGACAGTCGATTGCAATACTCTGCTTCCTCCATGTAGTGCGTCGTCACAAACACGGTTACGCCCTCGGCGGCCATCGCGTGAATCAGGTCCCAGAACTGTCGCCGCGCAATCGGATCAACGCCGGAGGTCGGCTCATCCAGAAAGAGTATCGGCGGCTTGTGCAGCACAGCGCAGCCCAGCGCCAGGCGCTGCTTCCATCCCCCCGGTAGCGTGCCGGTGATCAGGTCTTCCTTGCCTTCCAGGTTGGCCATCGCAAGGGCCCAGTCCATCCGCTCGCGCAGCACGCGCTGCGGCACGCTGTAGAGCCCCGCAAAGAGCCGCAGGTTTTCCATCACTTTCAAATCGTTGTAGAGCGAAAATCGCTGCGACATGTAGCCGATGTGCTGTCGCACTGCCTCCGGATCGCGCGCCACATCATAGCCCGCCACCACAGCGCGGCCCGCCGTGGGTCTCAGCAGTCCGCACAGCATGCGAATCGTGGTGGACTTTCCCGCACCGTTCGGCCCCAGAAATCCAAACACCTCGCCCCTCCGCACTGTCAGGCTGATGCCGTCCACCGCAGTGAACTTGCCGAAGCGCTTCACCAATCCCTCCAGCAGAACGGAGTTGTCGGCCGTGTTCGGAGTAGCCTCAGCCACGCGCCGCCCCCTTGCTCTCCACGGCATCCACAAACAGGTCCTCAATCGTCGGCGGAACCTGCACGATGCTCTCGAAAGCAACTCCCTCCGCAGTCAGCTGCGCCGTAAACTGCGGAATCCTCGTAGCCGCATCATCCACAACAATGTGCACACCATCTCCGCTCATCACCAGGCTTGAGATTCCCTGCGCGCGCTCCAGGTGCATGCGAATCAAACGCGGATTGGTCGACGCCACTGAAACCACATTCTTCCGCATCCGTGTCTTCAGGTTCGCCGGCGTGTCGCAGAACAGCATCCTTCCCTGATGCAGCAGCGCCACTCGATGGCACCGTTCGGCCTCATCCAGATACGCGGTAGACGTTAGAATCGCCACGCCCTCGGCGAGCAGCTCATACAAAATCCGCCAGAAATCCCTGCGCGATACCGGGTCAACGCCGGTGGTTGGCTCATCCAGCAGAATCACCTTCGGGCGATGAATTAGCGCGCACACCAGTCCCAACTTCTGCTTCATGCCGCCGGACAGATTGGCAGCCAGCCGCTTACGAAACTCAAGCATGCCCGCCGCGCGCAGCAGCTCCGTTCCACGCGCCTCTCGCTCGGCGCGCTTCACGCCAAACAAGTCTGAATAGAAGCGGATGTTCTCCTCAACGGTCAGGTCCTCATAGAGCCCGAATCGCTGCGGCATGTAGCTCAGCGCGTGCTTGGCGCGCTCCGGCAGGCGAATCACATCCGTGCCTGCAATGTTGGCCGTGCCAGCATCCGGAGCCAGAATGCCCGCCAGAATGCGCAGTGTCGTGGTCTTGCCCGCGCCATCCGGCCCCACCAGCCCGAAGATCTCGCCCGCGCGCACCGCAAAGCTCAGGCCATCCACAGCGATCACGCCGGGAAAGCGCTTCGTCAATCCGTCCACTTCAATCGCTGCGTCCTGCATGGCGTTCACGGCTTTGCAGTGGGAGCTGAGCCTCCCAGTGCAATATGTGCATCGGCCGGCATGCCGGGCTTCAGCTCATGGTCAGGATTGTGGATGTCGATCTTGATGCGGTAGACCAGCGTAACCCGCTCTTTGTCGGTCTGCACGCTCTTCGGCGTGAACTCCGCGCTGGAGGAGATAAACGAAATGTGGCCGTGATAATGCTTCCCCGGATACGTATCCGTCGTGATGGTTGCATCCTGTCCCCAGCGAATGCGGCCAAGATCCGTCTCTGCAACATACGCGCGCAGCCACACGTGATCCAGATCCGCCAGCGTCACAACGGGTGTGCCCGGCGCCACCACCTCGCCCAACTCCGCCTGCCGCAC
>JAJXXG010000945.1 GCA_021781255.1 Acidobacteriota bacterium | reverse complement strand
GCATGGTGGCTGCCGGAACCTTAGACATGGCGCTGGTGATTGCCATTCCTGAATGGCCAGCTCTCAGTTTTCTATCGGTTACAGAAGCGCCCATCTATATTGCGCTGCCCAAAAGCGATGCCATCGCCAGAAACGCCAAACTCAACCTCGAAGATTTGCACTCGCACCAGTGGATTCTTCCCGAGCGCCACATCAACCCGTACATCTCCGAGATGATTCAGGCTGCGTCTTCCGCGAAAGGAATCGTTTCGCTCGACACGCATAACTTCACAACAGCCGAAGAGGCGTTGGCACTCGTCTTGGCGTACAAGGGCGTGGCGTTTTTGACGCGCGAATCTGCTTGGCGAATCTCCAGCGACGAAATCGCAATCCGGCCGTTGTTGGAGGAGCGCCTGAAACTCGTAACCAGATTGGCGATGCGGTCAAACGACAAGAAGCGTCTGACAAGTGAATTTGTTCGCGCCGCCGGGCGGAAACTGGCCAGTGTGCAAAATCCGCAACAGCAGCGCACAGCGCTAGCCAGTTGAACTGTTGGGCAAGCATTGGTTTATGTCAGTCGCATCTGCCTCTACGTCTTGAATGACAAGATTGAGAGGTCCATCAAAACCGCACTTCGAACAGGGATAAATGCCTGTGGCGACCGCCGTACTGTCGAATTCGTCCCGTCGAGAGGCACTGCCACAGTGAATGCACACATGGAAGTGCGACAATTCACGCTGAGGGCGGTCCGAGTTGCATGCCATATGTTTCCCCCATTTCTGTAGAGTGCCCGCTAAAACAGTCAGCTGTGTTCGTTCTACTCATAGCAGTGCCTCCAAAGAGACAAGATGGCGGATGTGCAAACTTGTAAGATTGCAATCTCACAAGCTACTTGCGTTCTGTTCACTGACATCGTTGATGTTGATCTTTATCCTTCTCATCAGAGCCTCTTAGGGATTTCCGGCGGTAGGTTTTCCGTTGCCAGGGACATTCTTCGTTATGTGTTTGTTGAGGAATTCACGAAAGAGGTTTTGCCCTGCACGTCCAGCAATTCCTATCGCTGAGTTCTCGAACACAAGACTTGCACCTCGACTCGATGCTGGATAGTAAAGATTCGAAATTCCGCCAGAAGCCAAATCTCCAAACAAATAGGAATAGTTCGGCATCATCTTTCCACTATCGGAGCGCACGACAAATGCTTGGCCTACTGCATGTTCTATTCGGGACCACGTTGAACCAGATCCTTGATAAAAATAACGTGGATCCTGATGGAAGAGCGACGGAAATACCGCATGGCTCAGAAGGTCGCTTGTGCGCCCATTCGCAAACAGAGCGCCCCATCTCTTGCTGTAACCCTCGACTCCCTGGCCGTATCCAGAATAGGAATTCGTTGCCTGCTGAATACCGGCACCGATACTGACTCCGACGAAGGTCATCGGATCGAACGTATCCCGCAGAGCGAGTGAATACTTTTGCTTGGTATTGAGAGGAGCCGCATCCCACACGTAACTTGTGTAAAAATCTGGGACGACGCCGAATACTCTCTGCTTCTCCTCGGCTTTCACCTGCTGAGCAGCGATTACTTCGGTTGGCTCAACAACTACTGTCGTATCTGCCGCAATCGACAGCATGATACTTGGGACTTCATAGCTCTGATCTGCAATTACCGCGAATTGTGCGGAAGTGGCAGGCTGAAAATCTTTTGCCTGAACGCTGACGACATATGAGCCTGGAGGTACGTCGCCAAAGCTAAAACTTCCATCTGCTCCTGTCGTCATCAATCTATCCGGCGATCCGCCAATGCGCGTCAGGAACACTGTGGCGTCCGCAACTCTAGCCCCGCTAGGATCGAGTACCGCACCCGACACTATCGCCTTTCCCGTTGTCGGCGTTGGCGCGTCCGGCAAAACAGCACTCTGTACTCCAGCAGTTGAACCGGCCGTAGCACTCTGACTAGCCTGTGCTTTGGCTAAAACTGGGCAAAAGAAAAGAAGTGCGCAGGCTACTAGGCGCATCTGATTTTCAAATTTATCCACCTTCATGAATCTCCTGACGTTTGAGGTTCTGCAAAACGGCTGTGAGTGTTGCGTGGACTCGAATCACTTCCGAAGCCAATAGCATGGGCTCTCATGAAACAAGTTTGTCTCCTAGGTCCATAGAACGAGAGTTTTGTGGGTACGCGGGAATACCTCCCGCATCCATGGAAACGGTGCCAGAGCGCTTGGCTTGGCTCCATCTGAAGCTAACGGGAGCATCGGGCGGATTCCGCTTCTCTCGAGTGGCAACCAGGGCAATCTTTGGTGTAATTTGGCTCCACGCTTGTGACGCCACTCCAGAAAATAGGAGAGCAGGTATCAACAGGAGCACGCGAAAGAGCAAGCCCAGGCTCCTGTGTGCAAGAGGGAAAAGACCGATCCAAAGTTGCCGAATCACCCCCTGATTCTGTTTCTTCCAATTAGCACACGTCCGCTCCATTTTCCCCTCGCTTCTTCAAGTTTTCGTCTACTTTCGATTTGACTCTTCAAACGGCGATTTCTGAGTCTAGTTCGGTCAGGCGTCTGTCAAGAATTGTCAAGTCCGAGCGCAATGTAGGCTTGACATTTCTCGACACTGCGCATTGCCGGAGAGACCTACAATGTGTCTTAGCTAGGTAAAGCGCCGGAGAGAACAGCAGATGAGCAAAAGCCTCACAATAAATAGCGAAGTGGAGTCAATGGCTGGACATATCCTTGTAATCGACGATGACGCAGAGCTATGCAAGCTGGTATCACGTTTTCTGGAAGCGGAAGGATATTCGGTTCAGTCCGTCCATACCGGCAACCTTGGTGTTGAGCGTGCACTATCCGGTAACTATGATTTGGTTGTGCTCGATGTAATGTTGCCTGACATCGATGGTTTTGAAGTACTCCGAAGAATCAGAGCACAGGCGGATTCTCCTGTTCTGATGCTCACCGCACGAGGTGATGATCTGGACCGTATTCTTGGCCTCGAATTGGGAGCCGATGACTATCTTCCCAAGCCCTTCAATACTCGCGAGCTGTCGGCACGGGTTCGCGCAATTCTTCGCAGGATCATGTCAGCCAAGGCAACTGTTACGCTCTCGGCAAGCGCATCCTTGCGGGTTGGTGATGTAGAGATGAACCTGAAAGCAAGAACAGTGCGCAGCGGAAAGGTCACTTTGAACCTGACGACTGTCGAATTTGATCTGCTCCATCGACTCATGCGGTCGGCAGGATCGGTAGTGGGGCGCGATGAATTAACGGAGGATGTGCTTGAGCGAAAACTCACATCATTCGACCGCAGTATTGACACTCACATCTGGAGCCTTCGTAAGAAGGTTGGGACTGATCCAGATGGGACGGAACGCATTAAGAGCATTCGCGGGATCGGATACCTTTACGCAATATCCGAGCGATCCGGAAACGAGTGAGCGAAATGAAGAGCCTCTTTCTGAAGATATTCCTCTGGTTTTGGCTGACGTTCCTCATGATTGGGGCGGTTCTCAGCGCCACGATTGCGATTGCACATTCAGACGATCCGATGCTGGACAATCTGTCTGGCCGCATGGCTACCGAAGCAAAGCAAGCTGTAACAACCTATGAGGATGAAGGCAAAATTGGGCTGAAACGACATTTCGATTTGCTGACAAGTCAAAATCACGTAGACCCCTATTTGTTCGATCAAAGCGGCACGGAAGTGCTGAGCAGAACGCCTCCAATGAATGCGGCGGAATTTGTAAGAGCTATGGGAATAGGAGCACCGGAAATTCATAAATCTGTTGGGCGACTTGGCAGAATGGCGCACTGGCGAGGCTTTGTAGCCCAACAAGCAATTGGCACGAGCGGACAACGATACAAGCTGCTGTTTATCTATAATCCGCCCGTTGCGGGTTTACTGATGTACTCCAGAGTTTTGATTATCCTCTTCGCGCAACTTCTTGTCGGGACAGCCTTTTGCTACTGGCTTGCACGCCACATGGTTGGTCCTGTGATTCAGTTAAGCAAAGCGGCGACGTTGATTGCGGATGGCAATCTTGAGACTAGGAGCGGCCAGATTATTCGGCAGCGCAAAGATGAGATTGGGAGACTAGGTGCAAGTTTTGACCGTATGGCGGAGCGAATTGAAACTGTAGTAAGAGGACAGCAACGTCTATTCGGCGACGTCTCGCATGAACTGAGATCACCTCTAACAAGGCTGAGCGTCGCGGAAGGATTGCTTCGCCAATGCTCGCCAGAAGAGCGCACAGAATACCTGGATAGGATTGCTAACGAAGTAGAGAAGCTGGACCAACTGATTGGGCAATTACTGACTCTTGCGCGAATTGATGGCGTAACTGATTTGCCGCTCAAAGGGAGAGTCGAGTTGAACAGTCTGATCGAGGAAATCGTTGCAAATGGAAACTTCGAAGCACAAATGAAGCACTGCGCTGTCACGTTCGATCTCATCGGCGAAAGTGTAACGTCGGGTTCTCGGGAACAGTTACGCAGCGCAATTGAGAATGTAGTGCGCAATGCTATTTGTTACAGCCCGCCGGGGACAAACATTGAAGTCACTTTGCGCAGAGACGACACAGCTTCAATCCCGGAAGCTGTGATTCAAGTGCGTGACCATGGTCCGGGTGTACCGGACGAGCATCTTGAGAAGATATTTCACGCCTTCTATCGCATCCCTGCGATGAACGGCGAAAAGCCGAGTGGTGCAGGATTGGGCCTGGCAATCACGGATCGCATCGTGAGTATGTATGGAGGAACAGCAAGCGCCGCAAACGCTTCGGAGGGCGGCCTCGCCGTGAGATTAAGCCTGCCCCTTTTAGAGTAGCACCTAAACGGAAAAGGAGCTGGCCTGATCCGCTGATCTCTGTATGAACATTCATCGCCTGGTCCGAGCGGAAGACGACAGAGGATCGATCTGTCTCCCCCATCAGAAGCGCGAGCCAACGCGGAAATTCCTTGATCCTTAGTGCGCCTGTAAAAGGAGTCAGCGATTCATCATGATGAACCTTCTCATAGCGGTGCATGCAGTCTTCATTCTTGGAGTTAGTGGCACTGGCGTCAGCGTGCTGCGCGGATTGCTCATAGACGGATTGACTTGCAAACGCCTTGTCCGCTTTTTAAGGATTACGCTCGTTTGTGATGTGCTTGGAGTTCTGTTTTCCTTCGATGGCCATCTATGGTCGGTGCGACCTTTATCCATGATTTCTGTTTTCATGACTGGAATAGTGGTCGTGGCATGGCGATTAGGGCATTTGAAAGGAATTTGGCGTGCCGTATTCTCATCTGTGCTCACATTTATCTTCGGGATAAACATACAAATTGCAATCTATCGACTTCTTAAGTGTGTACTGCCGCTAATGGCGACGTCGGCTTCCAAGCAATACGAATTGCTCTTCACGCTCGAAAACATAATGGTTCTTGCGAGTTTATTATCAGCAGTTGCTGTAACTGTCCATTTCCGTGCCCGGCAGGAGTAACATACTGGGCACGAAAGCTGTTATGTCTTATGGTTTGATAGAAGCCCGTCTCGGGCGGGCAACATGCCGAGCGCAAAGCAGCTACACATCACAGGGCGGGAAGACGGGCGTCGGCAATGAAAATGGGGCCCGGCATCGCCGGACCCCGCAACTGTCTCAATGTTTCTGATTGAAGCTACGCGGCCTTGGCCTTCCTTGCGGCTTGCGGCTGGTTCGGCTTCGCCTTGCCCGCTGCCTTCCGTTCGGTTTGCGTTTTCTCCTTGGCGGCGAACTCCTGCTTGACCTTCGTCGTGATCGCGGCCACGTCCACCTTATAGAACTCAGCGGCTTCGCGCAGGGCTTTTGCGGATTCGTTGGGGCTGTGCGCCGACTGCAAGACGGTGATTGCCACCAATACGCGGCCAATGGTGCTCTCGTCGGCTTTACGAAGAAAGGCCGCGAGCATCTTTGCCGGTTCCTCAGCGGTTCCGTTGGCCTTGCCGATGCCGTGAAGCCGAAAGATGATCGCCAGACGGCGCTCGTCCAAGACGGAAGCAAGGCGCTCGGTAACAAAGAGCAGGTCGCGCTTCATCAGCCGGACGGGTACGGCGTCGCTGGTTGCTTTCAGTACGCGGAGGCCGGTCGCCTGGGCGATGGCTTCCTCGTGGCGGCGTTTTTCCTGCTCTGCCTTGAATGCCGCATCGGTCGCGGGCCGCTGCTTGCGGGCGTGGTGAATGGGGCAATCGGGATTCGCGCACACCTTGTGAATAGTGCCGATGTCACTGCCTTCGGTAATGATGGCGTCGGCGGCATACTTGCACACCTTGAACTTCGCGCGCTGGGCGTCGTCTTTCGATTTCGGCTTATCGTCGCGGATCGCGGTGTACTTGT
>JAJXXG010000081.1 GCA_021781255.1 Acidobacteriota bacterium | reverse complement strand
CCCCACCTGCTAGATTAAATGAGTAATCCATGAGCGACATTTCCCAATTCCTCATCCCCAAAGGCTTCCGTTTCGGCGCTGCGAAAGCAGGGCTCAAGCAAAGCGGCCGCACTGACTTTGCCTTGATTGTGGCCGATGCTCCGGCCAGCGCCGCCGCGGTCTTTACCGCCAACCGCGTGACCGCAGCGCCGCTGCAGGTGGACAAGGAACATCTGCGCGCCACGGGCGGCCGCATGCGCGTGGCCGCCATCAACGCAGGCAACGCCAACTGCGCCGCCGGCAAGGCTGGGCTGGATGCGGCACGCGCCACCTGCACCGCAGCCGCTGATGTCTTCGGCTGCAAGCCGGAAGAGGTCTTCCCCTCGTCGACGGGCATCATAGGCGTGCCGCTGCCCGCGGAGAAGCTCATCGCGGTCCTGCCCGGCATGGCCACGTCGATCGGCTCCGAGTCCGACCACTTCCAGCAGGTTGCGCAGGCCATTCTCACCACCGACACGGTGGAGAAGACGGCCTTCGCGCGCCTTGATATCGACGGCAAGGAAGTCCGCATCGCGGCCCTCGGCAAAGGCGCGGGAATGATTCACCCGCAGCTCGTTCCGCATGCCACGATGCTGGTGTACATCCTTACCGATGCGGCGATTGAACCGAAGGCGCTGGACCACTATCTGCGCCAGGCCATCGAGGTGAGCTTCAACCGCATCTCCGTCGACGGCGACACCTCGACCAACGACACCGTGCTGCTGATGGCTTCGGGCGCAAGCGGAGCGCATATCAGCGGGCACAATGCGGAGTTTACCGTTGCGCTCACGCAGGTGTGCACGTCGCTTGCCCGGCAGATTGTCGCCGACGGCGAAGGCATAACGCACGTGGTCGAATTACGCATTGCGGGTGCGGCATCGGATACCGACGCGCTGCGCGTGGCCAAGGCCATAGCCCACTCGCCGCTGGTCAAGACGGCATGGGCCGGCTGCGATCCCAACTGGGGACGGCTGGTGGCGGCCATCGGCTACTCCGGCGCGGCGATCGACCCGGAGCGCATCGATATCTGGTTTGGGGAGCAGCGCATCTGCCGCGGCGGGGGCCGAGCGGCGGAGTTCGACGAGGCCGCTGCCCACGCCTATCTGCAGCAGCCCGAGTTTTCCATCACCATCCAGCTCAACCAGGGCGCGGGGTCGTGCATCTTCTGGACAACTGACCTGACGCACGACTACATCCGCATCAATGCGGACTACTCGACATAGGTTGAAGACGGGCGGCGGGCGGCACGCCACGTGCCGCGCTATGCAGAGAACGCCGGGCAGGGCCGCAACGGCAGCAGGCAATCTCCGCATCAAACTAAAATCGCATCAGGAGACGAGGTCAGAAGCAACCATGACGGCCAGGAAAGCAGCGCAGGAACCCACCACCGCCGCGGAAGCGCCGCCTGACGGAAAAGGTTTCTCTTTGATCTCCAGCGAGAAGCTGCTTGAGATATACACGGCCATGGTGAAGTGCCGCATGATTGCGCAGCACGCCGCCCGCGCGCTGCAACCTGGCAAGCGGGTCGGGGGCCTGCACTGCGCGGGCCGCGAGGCTGCTCTGGCGGGTGTGCTGGTTGACCTGTTGCCGGAAGACGCTCTCAGCCTTTCACACGGCGATTTTGCGGCTGGTTTTATCAAGGGCATGCCGCTGAAGGCGGTGTTCCGAAGTCTGGCGGCAACTGAGAATGGCAAGGGACCGAAGCGCTCCAGGATGCAAAGCAGCAGCGGCGCTCATGGGCACGTAATTCCGCCTGCTCCGTCGTCAGCCGCTCAGCTCAACATTGCCTGCGGCGTTGCCAGCGCGTGGAAGCTGAAGTTGAATGGCAAGATTACCGTAGCTCTCTGCGGGGATGATGCGGCTCCGATTGAAGCGTGGCGCGAAGTGCTTACGTTTGCCGGGCTTTACCAGCTTCCTTTGCTGCTAGTGTGCCATCAGGATGTGTACTCCGAGGCGGAAGAACGCGCGGCACAGTCCCTGTTCGACGAGATTGCCGCCCATGCGCAGGCATGCCGAATCCCGGCGCTTACCGTGGATGGCCAGGACGCCGTGGCAGTCTATCGCGTCGCTTACGAGTCCATTGGGCGCGCGCGCCAGGGACGAGGCCCCACACTGATTGAGTGCAGAGCTTACGTGTGCAAGAATCACAAAGGAACATGCAAGGAAGCGTCAGAGCCGCCGGAGGCTCAGGATCCCATACGCAGAATGGAGACATACCTTCTGCGCAAGGGATTGTTCAACCCGGCGCTCAAGCGCAAGATTGCCGCGGCGTTTCGCCGGGAGCTGGAAGCAGCCACCCAGGCACGCACGAGTCAGGCTCTGTACTGACTGGATTCCCTGTCGCATTTGCTCGCCCGCCCCTTGGAACGGCGACGCCTTGAGTTGTCTTGCTGGAAGAAATCGAATGGTAGAGTGAGGGTATGAAGGTGAGTCGAAGTGTGACTATTCCCCCTGTTATTCAATGGATGACTCTGCTGGCAGGACTCCTGGTGATAACCGCAAACCCTTTGGTGGCGGCCGCGCAGGCAAGGATCGATCCCAGCCGTCCCACGCCCGTCTGCGAGCCTTCGGTGATGGATTCGCCCTTCATCCCCGTGGATAGCTGGGTGTATCCCGCCATGATGCGGCTTTATTCGCTGGGCTTTGTCGACAATGTGTTTCTTGGCATGCGCCCCTGGACACGCTCCAGCGTGAGTCACATGCTGGAGCAGGCGGGCGCCCGCATTGACGATGCAGACCCCGGCACGGCCACCGATGAAGCGCAGGGAATCTACGAAGCGCTGAACCAGGAGCTGAGTCGGGATATGGAAGGCCCTTGCGGAACGCTGCAGGGGCATGCGCACCTCGAGTCGGTCTACACGATTGCGCGCGGCATTTCGGGCACGCCGTTGCGCGACAGCTTTCATCTGGGCCAGACCATCATCAACGACTATGGCCGGCCCTACGCGGGCGGCTTCAACAACTACACGGGCGCGAGCGGCTACGTTGGAGCCGGGCGATTCATGCTGTATGCGCGCGGCGAGTTTCAGGGCTCGCCCTCGGCGGCGGGCTACTCGTCCGCGCTGGCTCAGCAGCTCTCAGCCATTGACCAGGTTCCCTACATCAACCCTGTCACCGGCCTGCCCTACAACCAGGCAACCATCCCGCGGGGTCCCATCTCTTCTGTCACGGACGGGCGCGTGATGGAAGCCTACGTCTCCGCAAAGGTGCTGAATCACGAGATTGCATTCGGCAAGCAGGACGAGTGGCTTGGGCCTGCTCTTGGCGGCGGCATGGCGTACTCCAACAACGCGGAGAACATCTACACATTCCGCATTGACCGCATCGAGCCGCTGCATGTGCCGGGCCTCTCATGGATCACCGGCCCCTTTCGCTATGACTTCATCGTCGGATCGTTGAAAGGGCACGTCGCGCCGAACTCTCCGTGGATGCACATGGAGAAGATCAGCTTTCGCCCGACGGAGAATCTGGAGTTCGGCTTTGAGCGCACGGTCATCTGGGGCGGCAAGGGCCACGTGCCGATCACGCTGCACTCGTTCCTGAAGAGTTTTTTCAGCTTCAGTGCGCCAACCTCCGCGGTGAAGAACAGCCGCAACGATCCCGGCGCTCGCTTTGGCGCGTTCGACTTTTCATACCGGCTTCCCTTCGTGCGCAAATGGCTCACGCTCTACAGCGATTCGGAGGTGCATGATGACGTCTCACCCATCGATGCACCGCGGCGCGCCGCCATCCGCCCCGGACTGTATCTATCTCACGTGCCCGGCGTTCCCAAGCTGGATGTGCGCGTGGAAGCCGTCTCCACCGATCCGTCTGTTTCCAACAGCAACGGCGGCCATTTCATGTACTGGGAGACGATTCAGAAGCAGGGCTATACGAACAAGGGCATGCTCTTCGGCGACTGGATCGGGCGCGAAGATAAGGGCGGCCAGGGCTGGATCACCTACCACCTCAGCGGAAATGAATGGATTCAGATAGGGCTCCGCAACCAGAAAGCGGCGAAAGACTTCATTCCCGGTGGAACAACGCTAAACGACATCAACTTCCAGGCAGTGAAGCGCATCGGGCGCGACTTTGAGGTCGATGGCAGCTTTGCGCTGGAACACTGGAAGGCTCCCATCTATCTGCCCGGGCAGCATACGGTGACCACAACCAACATTCGGCTGACGTGGTTCCCTGAGCGCAAGACGAGCTTCTGATTGCGGCTGCGGCAGCGCCGGCTCTATCGCGCGCGCGGATGCGTGCGGTCATAGACCTGCGTTAACTGCGCCGTGGTGAGTTGCGTATAACGCTGTGTCGTCGAGAGGCGCTCGTGGCCCAGCAATTCCTGAATGGCGCGCAGGTCGGCGCCTTCTTCCAGCAGGTGCGTTCCGAAGGCATGGCGCAGGGTGTGCGGATGCACATCGGCTGAGAGGCCGCGCAGAATGGCGATGCGCTTGACAATTCGGCCCACGCTGCGTGTGGTCAGGCGCGCCTGGCCGCCGGCTTTGTTGAGGCCCCTCAACTGCAAATTGACGAACAAAGCCGGAGTCTCCGGGCCTCGCGTGTCGCTGCCTGCAGCCAGGCGCGCGGAGCGCTCGGCTAAATAGGCGCGCAAGGCCAAGGCCGCGGCATCGCCCAGGGGAACGTAGCGCTGCTTTTGCCCTTTGCCGCGCACCAGGATCGCTTCGTTGGCCCAGTGGATGTCTTCGAGGTTCAGGCCGGTAAGCTCGGCGTTGCGGATGCCGCAGCCATAGAGCAGTTCCATGATTGCTTTATCGCGCGCGGGCCAGCTAGCCGCGTCTTTGTTCACGGTATCCACCACGCGGTTCATCTGCTCTATGGAGGGAACGCGCGGCAGGTGCTTGGGCAGCCGCGGCGTGGACACCAGCGAGGCCACGTTCTGCTCCACATGCCCGGCGCGCGCCAGCCACTTGAACCAACTGCGAATGGCCGCCAGCGCCCGTGCCGCCGAGGCTTTTGAGAGCCCGCGCTCATACAACGTGCCAAGATAGGCGCGGATATGCGTGTGCTCGATGCGATCGGCGGTTTGCGCGCTTCCGTGCAACTCTGCAATATAAGCAGCAAAGCCATGCAACTCGCGCTCATACGCGCGCAGCGTGTGTGCGGAGGCGCCGCGCTCGTTGGCCAGCATGCGCAGATACCCGCTCACGAGCGAGTCCAGCGCAGAGGTGGGCGCAGAGGCCGGCGCAGAGGCGGCTTTCGCGCTCACGTTGTCTCCTCTTGCGGTTCTTGATGCGCGCCGATGGCCGTGGCATCATCCTGCTGCTGTGCTGCCTCAGGTCCCACGGTCCTTGCTGCCGCGCGCGGATGATGCATGCGGTGAACCGCTTTGAGCCGGCCCAGCGCAAGATGCGTGTAGATCTGCGTGGTGGAGATGTCCGCGTGGCCCAGCAGCAACTGAACGCTGCGCAAATCAGCGCCGTGCTCCACCATGTGCGTGGCGCAACTGTGGCGCAGGCGGTGCGGGCTGGCGGCGCTGTTTGCCATCTTCACCAGATGCCAAATCCATTGGCGCGTCAGCGGCATTCCGCGCAGCGAAAGAAACAGCCGCACGGCATCCTGCTTCGGTTCGCTGAGGCGCGACGATGCAGCCCTGCTGGCATCTGGCCGCCGGCTTGAGCTGATGCGCGCCAGATGCGGACGCCCCTGGCGCAGATAGGTTTCAATGGCCTCAATGGCGCTGCGACCCAGTGGCACAATGCGCTCCTTGTCGCCTTTGCCCCTGACCTGCACGCGCCCCGCATCGAGGGCCAGATCTCCGGTGGTGAGCGAAGCCACCTCGGATACGCGCAGCCCGCCGGCATACAGCAGTTCCAGAATCGCGCGGTCGCGCAGCTCGGTGGCCTGCGCTTTGGGATGCGATGCCGTCATCGCGGCGCGCTCCAGCATCTCGCCCACTTCCGGCTCGGCCAGCGACTTGGGGAGCACCTTCCATGCCTTCGGCGATTCAATATTCACGGTGGGATCGTGATGGATGCGGCGGTCAAGCAGGAGCCACTTGTAAAAACCGCGCAGGCAACTGAGCTTGCGCGCCGACGAGCGGGAGTCGATGCCGTGGACGCGCAGATGCTCGAGGAGCGCCGCAATGTCCTGCTGCGATGCCGTCAGCAGCGTCCCGTGGCGCCCATCAAGGAACTCGGCGAAAATCTTCAGATCACTGTCATAGGCCTCGCAGGTCAATGGACGCAGCCCCTTCTCCACGCGGAGATAGGCCTGGTAGTCCTTCAGGAGCGGCAGATTGCCTTGAGCGTCCACACATCCGATTATCAGTGCGCGGCGCTCGCGCCCACCGGAGGCTGGAG
>JAJXXG010001083.1 GCA_021781255.1 Acidobacteriota bacterium | reverse complement strand
GCCCGGCAGCGTCACGGTCTGCGTGCTCGCCGGATCAAAGATCTCGCCCTGGTAGACGGGCGTGCCGTCGCACGGGTTGGTGCCGGTCTGGATGTTGGTCAGGCGATCCGAAAAGTCTCCCTGCCGCTCAGACATCGTGGGAATCGTGCTCGTGACCGATGCGCCCAGCGTGTACTTCAGCTGCTCCCAGGAGAAGAAGAAGAAGCTCTTGTCGCGCCCGTTGTAGAGCTTGGGAATGCGGATGGGGCCGCCGAACGTGCCGCCGTAGTCGTTCTTGTGGTCGGCAGGCGTCTTGTAGCGGTTGCGGCACTGCGGAGTGTCGTTGGTGCCGGTGCAGTAATAGGAGCGCCAGCCCTTGTTGAAGAAGGTGTTCGCATCCAGCGAGGTGTCGCGATAGATGTCGTAGATGGTGCCGTGATAGGCGTTGGTGCCGCTCTTGGTCACAAAGTCTTCCACGCCACCGGTCGTGCGGCCATACTCGGCCTCGGGCAGCGATGTCGTAACCTTGAACTCCGCCAGCGCTTCCACTGAGGGCGCCTCTTCGTCGTACGAGGAGCCGTTCTCACTGCGCTGCTGGCTCACGCCATCAATCAGCACTTCGTTGCCGTAGTTCTGTCCGCCGGCAACCTTGGAAAGAAAGATGCCGTTGTTGCTGTTGGCCGCGCCGGGGCCCGTGGTTGCCGGCTGCAGAAACACAAAGGCCTCGTTTGCGCGCATGGCGCCAACGCCGCCCAGTGCAAGCGGAAGATCCGTAATCTGCTTCTCCGTAATGATGCCGCCCACATCGGACGACTCCGTCTCCAGCGTCGGCCCAATGCTGCTCACCGTCACTTCCTCTGAGATGGAGCCCGGCTGCAGGATCACATCCAGAGACGCGACCGTGCCAATCTGCACCAGCACATTCTTTGTAACAGTGGTCTTAAAGCCCGTCGCGCTCACGGTTACCGTGTAGGTACCAAGAGCCGCGTCTTCAAAGCGATACAGACCCACCGAGGTGGTTACCGCGTTGTATGTAGAGTTGGTGGCCGAGTTAACAATGGTCACCTTCGCGCCGGCGATGACCGCGCCTGTCGAGTCAGTCACGACTCCGGCCAGCGAACCGTGCACTGACTGTGCCTGCAAACCCACTGCAAGCAGAAGCAGTGCGACGACCGCAAAGCATCTCCCAAGCATGTACCTTCTCATGGACTTTCATTGCCTCCAGAATTGCCCTGTAGGGTGCTGGCTCCTCAGAACTGCAAGAAGACCGCCCCGCTCTGTACGTGGAAACACACCTGCGCCGCAAAACGGACGCAGGCCGCCAACTCGGAAAAGGCTATTCATCTGAGAAAAGAAAATCTTGAGCGGGTAAGCCTATTGACAATGCCCACGAACGATGGTCTACTGCCAACTCCGCAATTGCCGGGAAATTCCCTTCGGCAGCGGGCCGCAATCACTTCATGCCGCGCCGCATGCCCGCCCGTAAGCGCGCAAGACATCGCGCCGCGACGGCATTCTTCCCGTGCGGTGATTCGAAATGCATGTTGTGCAGGACGGCCGGGGGCCTGCGGCTGCGCTACATCTCCTCCGGCTGCACGATGCCGCGCGCCAGGCAGAAGCTCACCGCCTCTGTGCGGTCAGAGACTTCCAGCTTCGCCAGCAGGCTGCTCACCTGGTTCTTCACCGTGCTGGGCGAGATGCCATACACTGAGGCGATCTCGCGATTCGTCAGGCCTCGGGCCAGCAGCTTCAGCACCTCCAGCTCGCGCGCCGTCAACGGCTGGCGAAGCACGCGATCCGCAAACTGGCGCTGAATGCTGGGCGAGATCCAGCCCTTGCCCGCATGGACGGCGCGGATTGCCTTGATCAGCATCTCGCGCCCGGTGTCCTTCAGGATGTAGCCCAGCGCGCCGGCGTTCAAAACCTGAAAGATCTCTTCCTCGGTCTGGTAGCTGGTCACGATCAGGATGCGGGCATCGGCGGCCTCTTTGCGAATGGCGCGAACCACCTCGATGCCGCCCTTCTGCGGCATGCGCAGATCCAGCAGCACCACATCGGGCCTGAGCCCCCGGAACAGCTCAATGGCCTGCGCTCCGTCTGAGGCTTCGCCTACCACCTCAAAACCGTGCTCGGATCCAAGCAGGTTGCGGATGCCGATGCGATACACAAGATGATCGTCCGCCACCAGAATCCGGATGGAGCGCTCCGTTGCGTGGCCATCCGTGTGCCGCTGCCGCGCGGGAGCGGTATTTCTTTCCTTTGTCATGCTGCGGCCCTCACGCGAACCGTGGTTCCCTCCGATGTCGATCGTAATTCAAGTTCCGCATTGATGGCAGCGCAGCGCTCGCGCATCCCGATCAGGCCGTAGTGGCCTTCCTGCGGACCAAGCACCTGGGCCGGGTCAAAGCCTCTTCCATCATCGTTTACCTCCACCATCACTTCTCCCTTGCGATACACCACGCGAACCACAATCTTTTGCGCATGGGCATGGTTGACGGCGTTCACCAGCGCTTCCTGCACAATGCGGAACAGGTTGTTCACCGTGTTGTAGGAGAAGACCGCGGGCTCGCCCAGCACATGCTGCTCCATGGTGGACTCTGACGCGGACCGGAGCTGTTGAATGCAGCGCGCAATCAGCACGTCCAACCGGTCGTTGCGCGAGAGCGAGCGCAAAATATCAATCGAGACATGGGATTCATCGCGGCTGTGCCGCACCATTTGCAGAGCCTCGCTCAGCAGCTCTCCGGCCCGCTCGGCATCCCGTTGAATCATCTGCTGGGCTGCTTCCAGTTGCAGCGTAATGCCCGCGTATCCCTGCGCCAGCGTATCGTGAATGTCGCGCGCAATGCTGGCGCGCTCTTCCGCCACCGCTCGATAGCGCGCGTGCTTGATGCGGTAATAGCTGTTGATGCCGATGAGAATCAGAATCGTGGCAGCGCCGGCCAGCATCAGAATGTGCGCCCGCGTCCACCACGAGGGCGGCTCTATCACCTCAATGTCTTCCAGCGTCCGCAACTGCAGCGTAAAGGCATCGCCGTGGTCCGCCTCCGCGCCGTGCGCCTCCACGCCATGGTTAATCATCAGGATGCCCGTAAGCCGCAGCGTTGCACCCGGCTGCATCGACCGTACCGGCAGCTCGCCATCCACGTTGTCACTGGGCAGCACTGCGGAAAAATTCTGATGTCCTCCGCGCAGGTTCAGGCGCACGCCCGTAAGCCCCGCCGGTGTAAAGTCCACCAGCTCGGCAACTGTCTGCACCAGAAACAGTTCGTTCTCGCCGTCGGCTGCCTGGTCGGGCGTAATGGAGAGCGGCAGCGGCATGGAGCCTCCCCACAACCGCCGCATCTGCCCCTCCTGCACCTGCGGCTCCGGCGCAATCGTCATGCGGCCGGTCACCTCCACCTCGTCTCCCAGCGCAATCTGCTCCGTTCTGGGCGACTGCACCTCGACGGCCCCGGTGCGATCCTCAATCACAATGCGATGCTGATTCAGCGTGACAATGCCGCGCACTACCACCGGCACCGGGCTCGCGGAAAAACTGGCCGCCTGAATGGCAGACTCAATCGACTGCAGATGCGGCTCGCTCGACTCCTGTGCACCGGCCATTCGCGCCGCAGGCACCAGGAGCAATGCAACCAGAGCGCATGCACAAAAAACGCTGCCCAGATAGCCGGACTTACACACCGCGCGAATGACGAATGGATTACGCAATGCAAACCTAGATATACTCTACTCGCCTGCAATGGAATTCTTCCGCAGATACAAACGCAGATGGCTTGCGGTCATCGCTGTTGCCCTGGCGCTCACGGCCGGGGCATCGATCGCCTATCGCATACGAACCCGCACCCAGCCCAGCGGCCCCTACGCCAGCCTGCAGGGCTGGCAGCAGATCAGCGGGCGATGGAACGAGCACGGCGGCATCTTCTCCAACTCCAACTACGGCCGCGGAGACATGCTCATCGCTCCTCACTCGCTGGGCACCGACTATCACATCAGCGCGGATATCCGCTTCGATCTGCTCTTTCCTGAGACGCACTACGGCGATGCCGGCCTGGTCATTCGCACCACCGATCCCGAGCCGGGCGTGGACTCCTACGAGGGATACTACGCAGGCGTGCGCCCCGACTATCAGGTCATCCTGCTCGGCCGCGCATCCTATGACTGGCGCGAACTGGCAACCGCGCATCTGGTCACTCCGCTCTCTGTGGGCTCGTGGTATCACCTCGATCTCTCCGCCCATGGCTGCGAGATCGCGTTTGCGCTCAGCCCGGTGAACGGCGGCCCTGCCGCGCGTCTCAAGTACAACGACAAGCAGTGCCTCACGCAGGGCGTGGCGGGGCTGCGGTCCTTCTATGCGCAGGCCTCCTGGCGCAATGTCCAGGTCAGTTCCAACTAAGCCCCTACGCACCTGCCGTGGCGGATTACCTCGTTCGCCGCAACAGCGTCGCCACCGTAGGGTTTGCATCCATGCTGTCGCGATCGATGATGGCCACCGGCAGTTGCGTGGAGTAGCTGCGCGCATCCTTGCCCGCAAGCGCGGCGCGCATGGCCTGCATGGCACGCGTGCCCAGCTCATGAGGATCACTGATAATCAGCGCATCGATACGGCCGCTACGCAAGCCCTGCAGCTCATTCCTCTCGTCAGAGACGCCGATCAGCAGCGGCCGCTTATGCGTGTGCGGATCGAAAGCATACGAAGCGGCATGCGTGGAGAACTCGTCCGTGGTAAAGATGCCCTTGATATTCGGATGCTCCGTCAGCAGGTCCAGCACCGCCTGGTGCGCCCGCGCCCAGTCAGACAGGCCATACTTCACGCCCACCAGCTTCACCCGCGGAGAGCGGGCAATCTCATCGGCAAAGGCCTTCTCAATCAGCGAGCTCTCTTCCACCGTGGGGCTCACGCCCACCACGCCCACTTCGCCCTTGCCGCCCAGCAGGGCCACAAAGCGACGAGCGGCCAGCCGGCCTATCTCTTCCTCGTCCAGGCCGATGAAGGCAGCGGGGTCCTTGGTCGAGAGCGCGATGGGGCTGCCTACAATCACCACCGGGATATTCGCCCGCACCGCATCCTGCAGCACGGACGCCAGCACAAGCTGGTGCGCGGGGCAGACAATGATGCCCTGCACGTGGCGCGCAATCGCGTTCTCCACCATCTGCGCCTGCTCGGTGTAATCCGTCACGGACTGTGGCGCGGCCAGCTCGGTGCGGATTCCCGCGGCCTCGGCGTTGGCCCGCACGGCATGATCAAAGTTCTCCCAGTACTCCATGCCTCCGGTGGGCGTGATGACCATGACCGTGGGGGGCTGCCTGTGCCGGCACCCAGGGCAGAAGACAAGCAGTGCCAGCAGGACCCATGCGCGTCCCCACACCGGATGCTGCCCTCCGCACTGCCCCTGCTTCATTGCATCCCCTCATCGCTGCCGCACAACCGCATTGCGCCGCCGGATACTTTGGAGCATACAACACCGCGCACTGCGCCGCATGCAACGCCCCGCGCATGCGGCGGCAACGACCTGCATAGCCGTGCAGGCCGCTGCTTTCCCTCTCAGTACCGGACTACTTGCCCTGGTTGCGGCTCGACCACTTCTGCCACAGCGCGGTGTCCGCCAGCATGCGGATGTAGACTCCGCCCACCACCGAGCGCGCCTGAAAGCCCACCTCGCGCGCGGTGATCGTGTCATACCAGTCGGTCATCGGTACGCGATCCGGCGTCTTGCCCAGAAACACAAACGCCGGATGCACAAGCGACTGGAAATCCGCCGGATTGCTGGCCAGGGTCGCGGACCAGATGGTCCAGTCCAGCTTGGTATACGTGGCGCGATTGTCCAGCGGCAGTCCGTACGGGTTGATGTGACGCAGGTAGAAGGCCACCTCGCGCTGCGCCACCTGCTGCGGAAACATGTGCAGCCCCAGAATCTGGTCCCACACCAGGTTGTACTTCTGGCTCCACGTGCCCGCCTTGTCAAAAGCCAGCCGGTAGTGGTCGCCATCGTTTGCCATGCTCACCCACTTGGCGGCCATGGACTGCGCCGCCGCCTGGTAGCGCGTCGCCGCGGCCTCGTCGCCGAGCTTTCGCGCCAGTTGCGCATATGCGGCAAGCGCCTCAATCGCCTTGATGGAGAGGTTGGTGTTGTGCGCCAGATGCCCGGCAAAGTCATCCGTGCACAACTGGTTCGCGGGGTCGAATCCCTTGTCCAGCAGGTACTCCGCCCACCGCGTCACCAGCGGCCAGTGCCGCCGCGCAAAGCTCGTATCGTGCTCGGCCTGGGCAATGGCGGCAAACAGCAGAATCATGTCGCCGGACTCTTCCACCGGCATCTGATCCACTTCGCTCTCTTCGCCA
>JAJXXG010000027.1 GCA_021781255.1 Acidobacteriota bacterium | reverse complement strand
GTCACGCCATCGACCGACAGCCAGCTCATTGCAACCAACCTGACCGGCAATCCCGCGGTGATTTTGCCCAACGGCCTGCGCGGCGACGACGCACCTCCGCCGCCCGCGATCGACGACGGCGACCACGACGACATCGGCGGGCCGGGCACACCGGTGTCGCTCACGTTTCTGGCCGGTCTCTACCAGGACGCGAAGCTGGCCGCCTTCGCCCGCGCCTACCAGGAGGCAACAGGCTTCAACAAGCTGCATCCGACGCTGGATTGAAGAGCGGCCGAAACAGTAACTGCGTCCACCTGCCGAATCGCCGTAAGTTCCCGCACTCACTTGTCCCCTGCTTTACCTGCGCGCGGGGACTGATCGCAGCCACGCCGGAGCTGCCGGCCGCTTAATCCGCCGCCAGCATTCCCGCCAGCAGCGCCGTCCGCGGCGCAAGGTGCTCCACGATCACCGACTCGTGGCGCGCGTGCGCGCCCTCGCCCACCGCGCCCATGCCGTCGAGCGTGGAAATGCCCAGCGCCGCGGTAAAGTTGCCGTCGGAGGCGCCGCCGCTCGCAGCCTCATCCAGCAAAAAACCAAGTTCGCGGGCGAGATCCCGCGCCCTTTTGTAAAGCCGGACTGTTCCGCGGCTGCGCTCCATCGGCGGACGGTTGATGCCGCCGGCCACGGTCAGCGTGCAGCGCGAGTCTGTCGTTTTCAGTGAGGCAAGTTTGCGTTCGATTCTCAAACCGTCTGCCGCGCGAGCAAAGCGCACATCCACCTCTGCCCATGCCTCGGCGGGAATCACATTGCGCTTTGTGCCTCCACCGATCTTGCCGACACTCACGGTCAGGCCGCGCTTCAGATCGGCCCAGTTGCTCACTGTCTCCACCACGCGCGCCAACTCTCTAATCGCGCTCGCACCCTTCTCGAAGTCCACGCCCGCGTGCGCCGCCACGCCCTTCACTTCGATTCGCCAATCTCCAATGCCTTTGCGCGCCGTCTTGCAGGCCAGCCCCTGCGCCGGCTCCAGCACATAAACGGCGGTGCATTCGCCCGCGATCTGCTCAATGATGGGGCGCGAAGCAGGACTGCCAATCTCTTCGTCGCCGTTGAGCAGCAATACAATTTCGCGGCGCAGCAGGTTGGTTTCAGCGAGCATTTCGATGGCGGTGAGCGCCATGGCCGCCCCAGCCTTCATGTCCAGCGTTCCCGGTCCCCAAAGCCGTCCGTCGCTCAGCCGGCACGGCATGGATTCGAGCGTGCCCACTGGCCAGACTGTATCCAGATGACCGAGGAGCATGATGGGCTTCGCGCCGCTCGCGGCCACCGATTTTCGCGGTCCAAACCGAGCTTCGAGCACATCGGCGAATGTGTGCTGCCGGTGCAGTTTCACGCGACCACCCAGCGCCCTGGCTTGCGCTGCCGCAAGCGCCAGGCACGCATCCACGGCAGCTTTTGCGTCTGAGGGAGACTCTTTCCGTACGAGTCTCTCGGTCAGGTTAAGGAGCGGAAGCTCCTTGCGCCTGGCCCCGGCCAGCAGCGCCCGCATGGGAATCGGGGGATCGGCAGTCACCTTCATTTTGCCTCCTCTTTGCTCCGGCGTTGATGCGTTAGGCCCGCGATTTACCTCCTGATTCTACGCCACTTAATGAAACCCTCACTCCTCGCCGCTCGAAAGGCCCAAGTGTACAGCCAAACGCATAGTGTGGCAAAAATACCACAGTACGGAGATGCACTTCCCGTCTAATCTAAACACTGGCTAGGTTTTCCTGGATTCGGAGAAGGCATTTGGCTCAACTCGCGCACCTGGAACAGACAATCGCAGCGCCGCTTGAATTTGCAGGCGTGGGACTGCACTCAGGAGCGCCTGTTGCCATGCGGTTGCTGCCCGCCGCCGCAGGTTCGGGCATTGTCTTCCGGCGCACGGATCTGGATAATTTTGAGATTCCCGCTACAGGGCGCAACGTGGCCAAGGTGAGCTACGCCACCAGTCTTATGCGACAGGGCGTACTCATCTCCACCACCGAGCATCTGCTTTCGGCTTTCATCGGCATGGGCATCGACAACGTAATTGTCGAGATCGATAATCTGGAGCTGCCGATTCTCGACGGCAGCGCTCTGCCCTATGTCGATGCGTTTCATCGCGTGGGCATCCGCGCGCAACGCCGCCGCCGCGAGACGCTCCGTGTGCTGCGCCCGGTGGAAGTGCGCGAAGGCGACAAATTCATTGGCGTCTATCCCGGGGCCGGCTATCGCATTTGTTACACCATCAACTTTCCCGCGCCCATTGGCCGGCAGGAAACCTGTGTCGATCTGGCTGCGGAGACCTACGGCTCCGAGATTGCCGGAGCGCGTACCTTCGGCTATCAAGCCGATGAGCGCAAGCTCCGCGACATGGGACTGATTCGCGGCGCAAGCGCAGAGAACGCCATCATTCTGAGCGCAAGCGGCCCGCAGAACGGCCCGTTGCGCTTCCCTGATGAGTATGTGCGCCATAAGGTGCTCGATCTGATCGGCGATCTGGCCCTTGCCGGGCGCCGCCTTGAGGGCCATGTGGTGGCTGAGCGCGCAGGTCACGCCATGCACACCGCGCTTGTTGCCCGGTTGCTCAAGGACCGTTCGGCTTGGGAACTGGCTCACGTGCCGGTCGCGACCTCAGCGCCCGGCAATGCGCAGCCGAATACTGGTTCCGGTGTTGCCGAAGAAGCTTTGGCGGGTGTGTAGCTTCCATTGCTATACTCGACGCGCACCGCGGATTTTCACCGAATCCTGGAACGACGCGGTAAGAATAAGATCTAAAAGTAAAATGGCACAGAGCCCGTGCGCATAGGGAGTCTGCAATGAGCGAGTTCGTCTTGAATGTGAATGGCGCGAATTTGCGCGTGAGCGCTCCGCCTGAGGAGCCGCTGCTATATGTGCTGCGCAACCGGCTCAATCTTGCCGGAACCCGATACGGCTGCGGCGAGGGCCAGTGCGGAGCCTGCACCGTCCTGATAAACGGCCGCGCCGCGCGTTCCTGCATCACTCCAGTGGCTGCGGCCGCAAACGCGAAGATCGTCACCATTGAAGGCCTTGAGCAGAATGGACAGCTCAATGCCGTACAGCAGGCCTTTCTCGACGAGGGCGCCTTCCAGTGCGGCTACTGCACGTCAGGCATGATCTTGAGCGCGACTGCGCTACTGCGCAAGAAGCGCAATCCCAGCGACGAAGAGATTACCGCGGCGATGAATGGAAATCTGTGCCGGTGCGGAACCTATCCGCGCGTCGTTGCGGCCATCAAACGCGCCGCACGGCAGGCAGGGGAAGGAGCAGGCCGATGAGCTTTCGCGACCCGTTCGAACGCGAGTTTTTTGAGGGCGGCGAATGGAATCCGCCGGGCGGGCTGCAATTCGACCGGCGCGATTTCCTGAAGCTCTTCGGCGGCGGCCTGGTCGTCGGTCTTGCCGGCGCCTCCGCGTGGACGCAGGAAGAAGGCGGAAGCTTTGTCTTACAAGAGCCGCCCAAGGATGTGGGGGCATGGCTCCACATTGCAGCCGACGGCGGAGTGAGGGTATTTACCGGCAAAGCGGAGGTGGGCCAGAACATCCGCACCTCGCTCGCGCAACTCGTGGCCGATGAGTTGCACGCGCCCTTTGCCTCGATTGAGATGGTGATGGGCGATACGGCTCTCACACCCTGGGACATGGGGACATTCGGCAGCCTCACGACACCCGTCATGGGCCGGCAACTGCGCACCATGGCCGCGGCCGCGCGCCAGATGCTGCTTGAAACGGCCGCCGAACAATGGCATGTTGACTCCGCATCCCTTGTGGCAGCCGATGCTTCAGTTACTGACCCGCGAACATCGCGTTCAATCACCTACGGCGAACTCACCCGCGGCGCGAACCTCGTCAAGATCGTCTCCGGCAACGAGGCGCTGATGCCCGCCGGCGCGTGGAAGATTGCCGGGACTTCCGTTGCCAAGGCGCAAGGCCGCGATTTCGTGACCGGCAAGCATATCTATCCGTCTGATGTCGTCCGGCCTGGGATGTTGTTCGGCGCTGTGCTGCGCCCCGAAGGATTCAACGCTGCGCTTAAGTCCCTCGAAACCGGCGCGGCGGAAAAACTGCCCGAGGTGAAGGTTGTGCGCGACGGCGATTTCACCGGAGTGGTTGCACCCGATCCGCTCACCGCGCAACGCGCGCTGTCGGCCATCCATGCCAGGTGGGATGTGCCCGCGCAACCCTCGAACCGCGATCTCTTTGAAGTGCTGAAGAACAGAGGGGGAAACGGCGGGAACAAGAAACCGCAGTATGTTTCCGGCTCCGTTGCGCAGGCGATGGACGCGGCGGAGATCAAACTGGAAGAGCAATACACCCTCCAGTACATTGCGCATGCGCCGCTTGAGCCGCGTGCAGCCGTTGCTGAATGGGACGGCGATAAGTTGACTGTATGGACCGGAACGCAGCGTCCGTTTGCGGTGCGCGACGCGCTGGTGGATGCGTTCAAGATTCCCGCGGCAAACGTGCGCGTCATTCAGCCGGATATGGGCGGGGGTTTTGGCGGCAAGCACACGGGCGAGGCGGCTGTGGAAGCTGCGCGCCTGGCCAAGGCTGCAGGCAAGCCGGTGAAACTGGAGTGGACCCGGCGCGAAGAATTCACCTGGGCTTATTTCCGTCCCGCCGGCCTGATTGAGATCCGGGCAGGCGCGCGCCGCGACGGAACCCTGCTCGCCTGGGAGTGCCACAATTACAACTCGGGCAACGCAGGCATCGGGACTCCTTACAGCGTTCCCAATCAAATCATCCAATACTATCCGGTAGATTACCCGCTTCGCCAGGGCTCTTACCGCTCGCTGGCCGCGGCGGCCAACTTCTTCGCGCGCGAGTCAGCCATGGATTCGCTCGCCCACGCCGCCCAAATCGAACCGCTCGAGTTTCGCCTGAAGAACCTTACTGACGCCAGGCTCCGCTCGGCCTTTCAGGCAGCAGCGGAAAAGTTCGGCTGGGGCCGCTCGCAATCAACGCCTGAGCGCGGATTCGGTATCGCGGGGGGCACTGAAAAGGGCGGCAACGTGGCGACTTGTGTCGAGATCGCCATCGATCCCGCTACCAAACGAGTGCGCATTCGCCGCGTCGTACAGGCGTGGGAGTCGGGCGCGATCGTCAATCCCGACGGTTTGAAGAACCAGTTGTCGGGCGCCATTGTGCAGGCCATTGGCGGCGCGCTCTTCGAGCAGGTGCTCTTTACCGATGGGCGCATCCTGAATCCTTCTTTTGCCGAGTACCGCCTTCCCCGCTTCAGCGACACGCCGCAGATCGAAATCGTGCTCCTTGACCGGAAAGATTTGCCTTCGGCGGGCGCGGGCGAAACGGGCAATGTGGGCCTTGCGCCGGCGGTCGGCAACGCCATCTTTGCCGCTGCCGGCGTGCGTCTTCGCGCGATGCCCCTGGCCCCGCACGTCGCGGCCCCCGGACAATCAAAACCTGCTTTGCAAAGTTAGATCGGGCACAAGCGCCGTCGAGGCCCTTCCGTCAGGCGATCCTTTCCATCGCCATGGCCGTTGCCTCGCCGCCGCCGATGCAGAGCGCGGCGATTCCGCGCTTCAGGCCGTATTTTGCGAGCGCCGCAAGCAGAGTGACCACGATGCGCGCGCCCGAGGCGCCGATGGGATGGCCGAGCGCGCAGGCGCCGCCGTGGACGTTGACCTTTTCGTGCGCAAGGCCGAGATCGCGCATTGCCGCCATCGTTACCACGGCGAACGCCTCGTTGATCTCGAACAAATCCACATCGCCGGCAGTCCAGCCGGTGCGCTCCATGAGCGCGCGGATGGCGCCGATGGGCGCAGTGGGAAAGAGCGCCGGTATATTTGCGTACGCTGCGTGACCCACGATGGTTGCCAGCGGCGTGAGGCCGCGCCTTTCAGCTTCAGAGCGGCGCATGAGCACCAGCGCGGCGGCGCCATCGGAGATGCCGCTGGAGTTAGCCGCGGTCACCGTGCCGTCTTCGCGAAACGCCGGCTTCAGGTGCGGAATCTTCTCTGGAGTTGCCTTCTGCGGCAGCTCGTCATGGCTCACCACGCGTTCAGTCTTACCGGCCTTCACTGTGACCGGAACGATCTCCGCGGCAAAGCTGCCATCGGCAGTGGCCTTTTGCGCTCTTGCTAGCGACGCCAGCGCGAATGCGTCCTGCGCTTCCCGCGTGAACGCGTAGCTTTGCGCACAATCTTCGGCGAATGTGCCCATCAGGCGGCCTTTGTCGTAGGCGTCTTCGAGCCCATCGAGAAACATGTGGTCGAGAACGCGTCCATGCCCCATGCGATAGCCGCCGCGCGCTCGATCCAGAAGATAGGGTGCGTTGCTCATGC
>JAJXXG010000323.1 GCA_021781255.1 Acidobacteriota bacterium | reverse complement strand
GCTGGACTTGCCCGGAGCGCCAGAGGGACAGAGCACGCTGTAGTCCACGGTGTCTGAGTATCCGGGAAACAGTGAGCGCCTGTAGCGGACCCCGACCATCTCCCACAGGTTGTGACGATCGATCAGATTGCCGTACTGATCGACGGGCTCCGCCTTGAAGAGGAAGGTACCGGGCTTGAGGAAGTGACGATCATCGCGCTCGCCGGATGCGAAGACCACATGGCCGGCCGCGTCCGTTACGTGCAGTTCCACCCAACTTTGAATCATGTCCAGCGGGCCCGTTGGATAATCGTGACCCACCTTGTTCGAGGTCATGACGACGCGCAGATTGAATGGCTTTCCGGCATCGACGGCAGCGGGAGCTTCGATACGCACCTTGACCACAGGCCCAGTCGCCCATTTGTCGCGTATCTCAGGAATGTCGATGCGGCCCTGAAGCCAGGCGTTCGTCAGTTGTACATGCTGTGCCGCACCGTCGAGATGAAGCAGCGTCGGCACGAAGTTGTTTGCGGCGAGGAAGCGGTGGCTGCGATGCTTGTGATCGTCTGCCGAGCGGTTGTAATCCATTGAGTCGCCTGCGGCGGGATCGTGCGATGCGGTGAGCGGCATGTGACACTCGCGGCACTCGATGGTGTTGCGAGCATCGCCTTTGTGGTTCCAGTGACTTGCGGCCCAGTTGTCATACTGATTCTGCAATTGGACCCAGCCGACGCGATTGATTTGCTGATCGATGAACTGCTTGTGGCACGCTGCGCAATACTCCGGCGTCTTGTACATGCGCTTGTTGAGGCGGTTGTGTTGCGCGGGCCAGGAACGGATGAGGAAGTTACGCACCAAAGCGCCGACGGTGTGATCGGCGCTCCACTGCCACAGATACTCCTTTGGCTGCGACACGGTATAGTTCGCATTGCCTTGGATGTCTGTCTTCTCGATGGCATGACATGCCAGGCAGGAGATGCCTTCGTTGTAGCCGAGTGAACTGGTGAGATTGGCAACAAAGATGTTTTTGGTTCCTGAGAAGAGAGAGATCGGATCGTGGCATCCGCCGCAGTAGCGCGTCGATTCAGGTCCGTTCTGCTTGGCCATTACGTTCTGGATGCCCTGGAAGATAGGATCCATCGCTGCATAGCGATGCGCGCTCGTCTTCCACTCGTTGTAGATCTCGGTATGGCATCCGCTCTGTCCGCACGTCTCAGATCCGGCGAGGGAGCGCGGATCAAACGCACCATTCGTGGAGGTGCGCGCAAGGCTCGGTGCAAACGGCCGGTTCGCTCCGTAGGCGTAGCTGTAATCAGTGGGGAAACGATTTTGATACTTCGTCCCCGAATACGTCGAAGCGGCAAGCCAAACGACGGCGGATCCTAAGGCACAAAATGCAATGGCGCTTGCGCACCATTTGAATACGGGCCGGCGGATATCTTCTGAGCGATGGCGGCGCAGGAACGCAAGCACAAGGTGCGGAAGCGTAGCGGCGACGCCGAGGAGGGTAGAGATAAGGTGCACGTAGCGAAGCCACTGCCAGGTGCGGACGGCAAACAGTGCCTGGCCAGTAAGTACGAGGCCTGAGACGATGCAGACGGCGAGGATGCCTGCGCCGACGTAGCCCAACAGAAGTACATCTGACATGGACTGAGAACGATAAGCGCGCCAGTGACGTACGAAATACCAGCAGATGGGAGCTACCGTAAGGATGCCAAGAACGGTGTGGAAGACAAGGCCCCACTGGACTACCGGATGGAACGGTCCAAAGGTCAGAGCCAGACCTGAAATCAGCTCAAAACAGAGGGCTGCGCCAATGATACGCGACAGTGCAGAGGACCATCCGCAGCGCTCATGTGCCGTTGTTGCATCGCTCAATTGCATGTGAACCTCGAAGAGACTGAGTCACCTTAGAGGCTGCATATAACGGCGGGAAGCGACCAAAGTCACACGCTTGGAGAGGGCTCGTTCAACAGATCGAGCTGCATCTCCATCGAATGGTGGAGGTCGACATCGAAAGATGCGCTGACGCCTCTAACGCTGAACGATGAGTTCGATTGGAAACTTCATCCTGTGCATGGCGGTCACGTTCGTTTGACAACCGTGCCTGCTGCTCTGGAGTCCGGTCCAACGAGAGTCAATCGCGTTGGCAGAGAACACGAACAGCATCTGCACTGAAGAAGACTCGGCAGGGTCAAGACTCGAAAGGCCGCTGACCGTGACCAGAGCTTTCACTCACAGATAAAGTCATATTCCCTGCTGGTGAAATGACTTTTGTCACAGCCGACTCCTGTGTCGAGATTGAATGCTGGTCCTTTAAATGAGCGAGGATCCATGCACAATTTTCCACGTCAGGATAGTTGTTTTCAACAGGCACATGCCCATCTCACCGGTGCAGAGATTATCTGGGCCACATTGGCAGGTGAAGGCGTCACCGATGTCTTCGGATATCCTGGCGGGGCGATTTTGCCAGCGTACGACGCTCTCCGCAGGTTCCCCATCCGGCATATTCTCGTTCGCCACGAACAGTGCGCCGCGCATATGGCAGATGGCTACGCTCGTGCCAGTGGCAAAGTGGGCGTAGCGATTGCCACAAGCGGGCCGGGCGCAGCTAACCTAGTGACTGGAATCGCGACCGCCATGCACGACTCGGTCCCAATTCTGTGCATCACCGGGCAAGTATCAAGCCGAGTTCTTGGAAATGATGCCTTCCAGGAAGTTGATATCACAGGAATCACGCTGCCTGTCACAAAGCACAACTTCCTGGTTGACCGCGCTGAAGACATCGCGCCGACTCTTCGCCGCGCTCTCCAGATTGCGCGCTCCGGCCGTCCTGGCCCTGTGCTCGTGGATATTACTCGTGATGCGCAGCAGGCGAGTGCGCCCTTCCACTCCGCGTCGTGTGAGCCTGCGCCCGCCCGCAAGCACCCCATGATCGACCTGAAAGAAGAGAATCTTGAAAAAGCAGCCGAGCTCATTGGCTTGGCGAAGCGCCCCCTCATTTTGGCGGGGCACGGGATCATCGCTTCCGGAGCGATGGAACAAGTACGCACGCTGGCTGAACGTGCCGAGATTCCGGTAGCTCTTACCCTGCTGGCACTGAGCGCGTTTCCTGCTTCTCATGCGCTGAACCTGGGAATGATGGGGATGCACGGGGAGTCGTGGGTCAATCGTGCCATCCAGCAGGCCGATCTCCTCATTGCATGTGGCATGCGCTTCAGCGACCGCGTGATTGGATCGTCAACAAACTACGCGCGCAATGCAGGGAAGATCCACATCGATATCGACCCCGCAGAGATCAACAAGAACGTGACGGTTGACGTTGCACTTACCGGTGATCTACGAGAGGTCCTTGAGCGGCTTCTGCCCCTGGTTGCCGAGCGCGAGGATAGGGGCTGGCTGGAAACCATCGACGCAGCAAGAGGAGAAAGCGCCGTGCGGGACATCCAGAGCATGGCCGATAACGGGCACCTTTACGCCGCGCATGTTATGCATGATCTGTGGCGGATCACGAACGGTGAATGCATTGTTGTGACGGACGTTGGCCAGCATCAGATGTGGGAGGCGCAGTACTTCAAGCACGAGCATCCTCGCAGCCTGCTGACTTCCGGCGGTCTTGGGACCATGGGATTCGCGCTGCCAGCCGCGATTGGTGCCAAGATCGCTCATCCGGAAAAGGAAGTGTGGGCAATCGCGGGGGATGGTGGCTTCCAGATGACCTCGGCAGAACTGGCCACCCTGGCGCAGGAAGGGATCAAGGTCAATATCGCCATTATCAATAATGGCTACCTGGGGATGGTACGCCAGTGGCAGGAGTTCTTCTACGAGCGCAATTACCAGTCCACGCAGTTGGTGAGCCCCGACTTTGTGAAACTGGCTGACGCAAGTGGAATCGCAGGCTGCACGGTGCGCTCCCGCGCTGATGTGCGCGCAGCAGTGGATGAAGCACGTACCCACCCAGGATCTTTCTTACTGAATTTCATGGTCGAACGCGAAGATGCCGTTTACCCCATGATTCCCGCAGGCAACTCGTTGGACGAAATGATTCGGCGGCCAGCATTGAAGAACGAGGAAAGGTCTTGATGCGTTCGAGGCCCTTTGCGCAGGCGCAAGACTGGGACTGGCCGCTCACAAGTACCATGTCTTCTGATTGGACAGTCGCCAATTCGTCCAATCAGAAGACTCCAAGCCACGCTTGATCGTACATTCGGTGCAGTTTCGCGTGTTTTTGAATCTACGGTCGAAATGCACTGAACCCGCCAGGAGAAGCAACTTCGGGGTCAGCCCGTGTCGATAATCGCATTGTCGATTTGCAGCAGATAGGTACCTGAATCGAGCAGATACCTATCTCGACCGTTTGTGTTCTGGAACTGGTTCTGAACTTACTTTACTTTCACATGCGGTGCGCGGCTGATCACCGGAGACCAGCATTTGTCTGGGTGGGAGGAACAGATACAGTCGCAGACTCCAAAACGATGAGGCCTCGCCCGATAGCTGGTCTGGTTCAAAGAGGTCCACGCAGCGACGCTGACCTATACATCAGCACTCGCCGCGCGGATTCGTTCTTTTTCTTCGGCGTCCTGCCCGGAAGAATCTGAACCAGCCGGTGCTAGATGCGCTGGTCCAAACGGCGGTGCAGGCCACTGAAGGCTAAAGCAATTGGCGGTGAATCTCTCGATACAACTCAGGGGGATTTCTCCCCCTGCGTCATTGCAGCGTGAGCGGAGTGATGTAAATTCCGGCATTGCTCTCCGTGGTGTCGGCGTTGAGCATGCTGGATGTAACAACCAGCCAGCTGCCGCGCAGTCCGTCGCGCTCCATGCCCACGGTCGCGACAGAGGAGCCATCGGGCGACTCGGGATCAACGCTCTGGCCTGGCGTTGCGGTGTCGAGCACGGTCAGGATCGGCGCGGGGCCAGGTCCCTGAGCGACATACACTCCATCAATAGGGTTGATCTGGGCTTTGAAGGTAATGCCAAAAAGTCCCGTTCCCTGTCCTGCAACAGCGATGAATGCAGACGAGCGCCAACGGGGCGGTTCTGCCACATCGCCGCCATCGGAGTCGCCCGTGCTAGGCGGACGTCCGGAGAAGACCCAGTACACAAAGTCGTCAAACTCTCCCGGAGTCTTGGCAATCGGATACAGCGCCTTCGTATCCCGGTCATAGACAAAGACGCCCTGATGGACAGGCACCTGTGCCTGATACCCATTCGGGTGCATCGCATTGCAGGCGGCGATTACGCTTGCGTTTCCATCCGTGGGGCACAGGAGAAGCCGCGATTTCATGCCTGTTCCCCATGCTCCCCAGAAGGCCACGTATCGGCCATCAAAGGAAAGGCCCTCACCCAGCCGGTTGAAGGTGGCATTGTCTGGCTCTCCCGGCACATGCGTACCGAGGCTCACGAGCGTATCGAGAGCTGGCAGGTGCGTAAGTTGTGCCTCATAGATACCGCCCATCGAGGGGTTTGCTTCGTTGTCGAGGCCCACAAAGACGGCCGTGCCGTTGGCCGCGCTGGGGGGCGCCGTGGAGCCGAAGGTCACTCCGCCTTCCGGCTGGCCCGGAATGAGGGTACTCGAGTCGGCGATCAATTCGATGGGCGCCTTGCCATCGTCAAGCGACATGTCGCGATAGAAGACGCCAGTTTTACCAACAGTGCCGACAGTGTAGTTGCCCTTGAAGACGATCTTCGAGTTATCCGTGACCGCTGGTGAGCCGGGGAACTGATCGAAGCGAGTTCCGGGAGAGACACCGGGGACCTGGAAATACTCGAACCCGGGCGCTACTCCAAGCAGACTCGCTCCGGTGGCAAGTACACCAGTCGGATTGGTGAAGATGCCCGTGCTGCCAATCTTCGTATCCGTCCCATCCGAAAGAGTATAGGTATAGACCGGCTGAGACTGACCGCGGAATGCGAGCGTGCTTGTGTTCTGATCGATGCGCGGGAACGACGGGAACTGGATGAAGGTGGCGAGTTTGCCATTGTAAGAAGTGTTGTTCGGATCAGGCACCGGCGTGCTGTTGTCCGTTACCTTCACAGGAGACTGCGGCCCAGACATGTCGCGGGTGTAGATTCCCACCGTCGGCCCGGACTCGCCCTTGCTCTGGCCCTTAAAGACAACCATGCCGGCCGTGTTGACAGATGGCTGGTTGTAGCTGTTGAAGAGTTTTGTCGTCTCAGGAATTCCGGTCTTGTTGTTGGCCACGGTGCTCCAGGATGTGGTTGCCCGTCCGCGCACAACTAGGTCGATTACATTCGAGGTGCCGCCTCCCGGGGCTGGGTTCGTCACGCTGATAGGCAGCGTTCCAGCTTCCTGAAGATATTCCGAAGGCAGATTCACCGTAATCGCCT
>JAJXXG010000196.1 GCA_021781255.1 Acidobacteriota bacterium | reverse complement strand
AACCAGAGACATATTTCAATTGGCTTGCTGCAATCATCCATTGAAAAAAAGGCCGGATCGGCGCGGTGGATTGCTACGCATCGGTTGTCTGGCGACCATGGAATAATGTCATGAAATCCGATGAAACAGTTTGCATCCGCAGGTGTCTCGGCAACGATACGTCCATTAGAGTTTCTATTCATCATATTTATTTCGTCAGCTTAGCAGCTCACCGGGTCTGCTCATACTACTTTCACGCCATCCCGTATGTCGTGCAGGCAAACGCAGCGCTCAGCCAGCCGCGGGCACTTCGCTCGCGACGCTCTCTGTAGTCATGCTTCCCATTTTTCGCAGTTGCCTTCGTGCAATGACCGTTAGAGGAACAACCTGCACTGACAATTGCGCAACAAGCGTTCCCAGGACGGCGCCCACAATACCTATATGCTTCACAAAAAGGATGGAGAGCCCTAGATTGACAATTGCCATTGCAATTGCGCACACGACCTGTGATTTCAACTCTCCAATTCCATTCAATAGAAAATTGATCGGCTGCAAATAGCAATAGGCGATACATTGCATCGCAAACACACCAAGCAAAACTGCGGATGCCTTCATCTGTGGTCCAACCCAGAGTGCAAGGATCCTGCCCCCAAATGCGACTAGAACTGAGGTCGCCCCAAGAGCAACCAGAGCACTTGCAAGCGTTATACGTTTGAATGTTCTCCGTATCCAGGGTCCGTCACGCCGGGCCATTGCGTCGGCGTATGCGGGCCACATCGATCCAGAGAGCATGGTCACGAATGAAATCACAATATTGAATAGGCGTGCAGGCACGGCATAGGCGGCAACAGCCTTGGCTCCCATAATCTGCGCGATTACCAGGTTGTCGGTCTGCATACCGACGGAAATGCAGACTTGCAATAGAAAAAACATCAATCCTATTTGGAGCAGACGCGATGCCATTTTCCGAGAAAAATCCCGCGGATTGGGACAAAGTTCCCTGTGCGACCATCCAAATAATTCACTACCGTTCAATATGGCGACCACGACGGGCGGGCCGGACAGGCTCAGTACAAGCACTGGTAACCCGGCATGCAGATGAATCGCAATCAACAGCGCCGCAAGGGAGGAAAGGCTCCCCAACATGTTCCAAAGGTTGTTGATATAGGCATTCTGCAAGCCCGTCTGCGTACCTCTCACAATTCCCAGTGGCACGTTCAGTACAAAGCAGAAGAAAAAGGCCAGCAGAGCAGGTCCAGATTCTCGAATAGCAAGCGTTGAATGCACATTGAACAGCCGGCTAGTATTCAGATGCGGATAAGCGATTACACCTAGCGTTCCAATTGCAAGTGCGATTGCGCTCAAAAGCCAGAATGCACTTGCGGTTGCCTGCCGCGCGGTCCTGGTGTCGTCTTTTCCCGTTGCGTCCGCAACAATGTTGATGATCCCGTTATTCATGCCCAGGTCAGCGAACACAAACATCATCACCACTGAACTGATCGTCATCCACATTCCGTAGCGCTCTGCGCCAAGATAACGAAAAGTCAGTCTTACTGTCAGAATTGTTGTTCCCAGTGACACGACGCGACCCATCGCGGCCGTCACTCCAGTCAGTGCCGCACGCCGATACCTCTCATGCGAGTGGTCCTCGGCGCTCTCCGGTTTCCCTTTTCGCGCATGAAACAGGATGCCGACTTTCGATAGGTTCGTTTTGATGGACAATTTATTGACTCAAATCACGTGTGCTACTTCGAAGCAAATGGCCGTGTTATATCTGCCAATTTGAAGAGAGCATCAAGCCTTGCAACACTACCATTGCAACACTTTCGAATGCGCAAGTATTTTGCAAAGTGCTGGTTCTTAGACTGCTTTCAGTTGGCTTCAAATATTAGTTTTCTGCTGCCTGAACCAGACCTCTACGTGAAGGTGTACGCTTCCAAGCGCCTCTTGAACGAAACCGGTGCGTGTCGTCTCCCTTTGGGTACAGCTCCATCACCTCGAGAGCTATCAGAATGACGAGTGAATCGATTGCTCGCCGCGTATTGCCAAATGGCGAAAAAAGAACAGCCCAGACGAATCCGGCTAGCAGCCATATGTAATAGGGCGATAATGGCGGCTGAACCAAGGCGGTACGAAGTAGTCCTCGAATGGCAAGCCAAAGAATGTACGCCCAGAACACCGCCCCGAGAATGCCAGACTGAACCCAGGTGCTCATAATATGTGAGTGCGCAGGAATCGTTTGACCTCCAGCATCTTCAATCGATTCCAGCGAGTCTGTCGGTATGTTGTACTTCACGTCAATGTCATAGAGCATCTCGTTATATTTCAGGTCTTGCGCCCATGACCCGTAGCCTAGAATCGGACTTTCCATTACCGCCCGCGATGACACAAATATCTCGGGTCGTCCGCCAAGCAGCAGACCGACCGAGGACTCTGATTCAGCCATATTTTTCTCCTGAGCGTCGGCACTCACAAGGCCCGCTCGAGATGCGAACTTGACTAACCACTCAGAGGATCCCATAAAAACAAATGCAATACACACAAGTGCAAAAACGCGCTTGCGTGTCCCTGCCTCAGGCAGGATGCGCAGTCTTCCGATTCGCTCAGGAACAATCGGAATTGCAAGCGCGATAGTCACTAGGAGAAAGAGGATTGGCGACCTGAAGTTAAGAACAAGATTGGTTGCCACAAGCGCGCCCAGCAACAGGGCCGCCGCCCAGTATCGGCGCTTGTAGTGGAAATAGCAACTAAGCAAGATCACCAGAACCATCGTGCCTTCGGCATACCCAAACTTCCACGGATAATCTCCAATCGCGGAAGATGGCTGAAGTCTTGCAGCAAGCAGCGATCCTGCGCCATACCCGCCGATAAATAGCGCTTGGCGCCGAACACTCTTTGAAAGCAGCATCGTCAGCGTGGCCAAATTGAGCGCAAAGAATATGATTCGCGCATCTCCACGCATCCAGTTGCGGGCGACAGTATCCCTGTAAATATCGGTGAGTATCTGACCTAGGAGCCAAAAACCCATCATCACGTACACCATCTTCATGCCCGGGCTCATCCACTTGTGTCGCTGCGTCACCAGAAGATAAGGGAGGAGTATGAACATCAGGATTTCTGAGACTTGAATTGTTCCGATAAGCGTCACTGAAAATGACGCAGTAAGTCCAACACAAAGAGTCGCCCAGTCAAGGCCATCCAATGCGCGACGACTAGGTGCCACCACCTGCCTGTTCTGGTAGCGGCTTATCCTCGCCGGAATTCTTTGGGTAAACTGCAACCTCTTCACCCTCTTGAACAATGGTCGCTCAAGCTACAGACAGCGAACTTACGATCATCGCATTCGCACCTGCGTCTTTCATTAAGCTTAGCCATGTCTGCACTGCTAGTTTCTGTCGCGTTCGCTGTAATATTCGTAATATTTCCGCCCGTAATACTCCGAATATTCGGGTGACTGGAAATCCACCGCATTCATCGCCACACCTAAAATGTGCGTCCCGGAGCGATCGAGTAAATCAATCCCGCGTTGCACGACATGACGATGAGTGCTGTCATACCGAACAATCAACATCGCAGTGTCCATCATTCTTCCCAGTACACTCGCATCCGTCACTGCCAGCACAGGCGGCGTATCTACAAAAATGAAGTCATATTCCTTGCGAAGGCTCTTAAGCAGATCCTCCATCGCTTTCGAACCCAGGAGTTCAGAAGGCAACGGCGGAACCGGCCCTGAAGTCATAATATGGAGGTTTGGCAATTCTGCCCACGGGACTATCACCTTTTGCGGCGGTGTGCTGCCCGTAAGAATGGATGACAGACCCGCACTGTTCGACATTCGGAACCGCAAGTGTACTGAGGGTCGCCGCAAGTCTGCATCTATCAGCAGCACCTTTGATCCGTTGAGTGCGAATGTAATTCCAGCCAGTGTTGCTACTGTGCTCTTACCTTCGGCAGGGCGTGTGCTCGACATCATCACAATCTTTGGTGGAGCACTGGGACTGGAAAGAAGAATCGACGTCCTCATGCCGCGCAACGCCTCAGCAATGCGCGACCAGGCCGCGCTTCCCTTGGCGATGGCTCCTTCGCGAAACTGCTCCGGCTGTAGCTGCTCAGCATCCACGGCGGGAATCGCTGCCAGCAGTGGCAATTGCAATGCCTGCTCCACATCCGCCATTGTCTTCAGATTGGTATCCATTGCCTCCAGCAGCAGCGTAAGAATCAGCCCAATGCCAAAGCCGGATCCCGCACCAATTGCCAGGTTCACTCTCTTTCGCGGATAGCTTGGCGCAACAGGAATGTCTGCATCGTCCACAATATGGACCGAGGTAGAGTGCAGTCCTGCAATGATCCCAGCTTCTTGCAGCCTCTGCTGCAGGCCATCATACAGCTGTCTCGCAGCCTCATAGTCGCGGCGCGCAAAATCGAACTGAGCACCTTGTTCTCCTTTGCTGTAGGCTTTCTGCTCTTCTGCATCGAGCCTGCTGCGCAACATTTCCTCGTTGCTTTTTGCCGCGTCATATTCTTTTTGAGCGCGTGCTATTTCCGCTCGCTCATTGCGCCTGATCGTCTTTTTTAGTCCGTGTATCTGTTGACGAAGTAACTTTACTTCTGGATACGAAGGTCCATAGGTCTGCGTCAGAGACGTAAACTGAGCTTCCAGCTCACTCAACTTTTCGCGTGAAGCCTGCAGAACCGGATTGCTGTTTCCCGCCGCCACGTCAATCACATCCGGAGAGGCTGATTTCAGTGCGCGCAATTGCGCCTCGCGCATCATGCGCTCCGCTTCAGCTTCAGCCAACTGCTTGTTCAACTCATCGAGGCTGGTCACCAGCACACTTTGCTTAGGGTCTATCCCAACAATTCCAAGGCTTTTCTGGTCCTGTACCATCTGCGCCTGGCTCTTCTGCAGACGTTGCTTCAAATCCGTCAACTGCGAGTTCAGCCAATTCGACACCTTTGCAGTGGAGTTATAGCTCTCACGGAATGAGTGCTCAATATAGTTATCGATCAGCGTATTCGCAGCCAGGCTTGCAAGCGCAGGACTTCTAGACGTAAAGCTCACTTCAATGATGCTGGTGTGACCCAGTCGTTTCACCTTCAAATCGCCGACAAACACACCCGCTAGTAGCTGGCGCACCGCTGGATCATCCAGATTCCAGGCTTTACCGTTATGAAGCGGCAGAAACGCAGAATTTTTGTCCAGGCTCAGCGTGCGAATCGTCTCCAGCGCAAGCGTCCTGCTCCGTAAAATTTCAATTTCGGTGTCCAGCTTTTGCGCAGCATCGTCCACACCCAGGTCTGGTGCTGGCTCCAGTCGGAATTGCGAGGATGTATCCGGGACGATATTGATCTGCGCGGTCGCTGTATATTGCTTGTGCATCAGCACATTCGCGGTAATCGCCGCACCAAGCCCCAGCGCAACACCGCAGGCTATCATCCATCCGCGCTTCTTAAGGAACTGGACAAACTTCCCAAAGGAATCTCCCTCGGGTTCAAAACCTGCCATTTGACCAATACTCATCATGGGTTTGCGGCCTGAGGACGAAGGCTCTGCGCTCGGATTAGGGGATGATCTCACTGAACTGATTCCTCTGCATTCCTTATGTTTCAAAAGCCATCTCGGCTCATTTCATCCACTCTTCTCGTCCCATCGCACCAAAGCCGTAATTAACGCTCACTCGCTCAGCACACCTCTCGCGCTAAGGATGGGTTACGTATAAAACAGGACCAGCAAGCGCAAGTCCGATACCTAATGTGCGCATGGCGGCAGCCTTCAGTACACTCGGCGAGACATAGATAATGTCATCTTCCCGCACAATCGGATCCGCAATCCTGGCTGTCAACACTTTGTGCACATTCACCTCTTCCGCCACACGGCTTCCATTCTGTTCGGTGTGAATCAGGTAAGTGTGCTTTTCTGCCGAAAGCGGACTCACGCCTCCCGCCATTGCAATTACCTGCGATAGCGTGATGTGCGGAGAGCCACACAACGCATACGCTCCCGGCCGATGAACGTTCCCTCCCACATATGCAAACCCGCACCCTCTCACCAGAATCCTGTCGCCGGGATGTATGTCCAGGTCATAGTTGCGCGTATTATGCATCGTGGGGTCCCACGGAATCTCTTCTTTCTTGCCCGGATTGCTGCTGTTGGATATTTCAATCACTCGTCCGGCATGCGCAGTCAAACCACCCGCTATAGCAAGCATGTCTGAGAGCTGATGTTTCGCTTGCAACGGATACATTCCAGGCGTCCGCACATCACCAAGAATTGTGACCTCTGTACCTGACGAATTCACTGTTACCATCACATGGGGATTCATCATCAACCCCTGCTTCTTTAATAACGACGCA
>JAJXXG010000813.1 GCA_021781255.1 Acidobacteriota bacterium | reverse complement strand
TGACTCCTCGGCGCTCGGCAAAACCGCGCTGATCGCGCGCTCCGCCAGGGCTCCATGCCCCACCTCGCGCCGGCCTACGCCGCCCATGCGCCCGGTTTCGCCCACGCTGAACGGCGGAAAATTGTAGTGGAGCATAAAATTCTTCCGCTGGTCCCCTTCATAGCTCTCCAGGCGCTGGCCTTCGTCGCTCGTTCCCAGCGTAGCGGTCACCAGGGCCTGCGTTTCGCCTCGCGTAAACAGCGCCGAGCCGTGCGTCCGCGGCAGCACGGTGGTCTCAATCGTGATAGGCCTAATCTCGTCGAACGCGCGGCGGTCAGGCCGGATGCGCTCCTTGGTCACCTGCTCGCGGAATAAACGCTCGCGCAGGTGCTCGTAATAATGAGCCAGTTTCTTTTTCGCCTCTGGCTGGTCGGCGGGAAGTTCGGCGGCCAACTCGTCCTTGATCTGCTTGATCAGCGCGTAGCTTTCCGTCTTGCCGTGGGTCTTCGTGTCCAGCGCATCGCTCAGCCGCTCGCCGACCTTTGCCTTGAGCTCCGCGTAATAGGCTTCGTCGAACTCCGGAGCCGTAAACTTCCGCTTCGGCTTGCCGGCCCTGGCAACCAAATCGTCAATAGCTGCCACAATTTTCTTGATCTCGGTGTGAGCAAACTCGATGGCGGCCAGGATGACCTCTTCGGTCTCCTCCTTGGCTCCCGACTCGATCATCACGATGCCGTCCTTGTGGCCGACCACCATAATGTTCACTGTCGTCGCTGCGCGCTCGGTATAGGTGGGGTTGACGACGAACTCCCCATTGACGCGGCCCACGCGCACCGCGCCGACCGTCGCTCCAAACGGGATGTCGGAGAGCGCCACAGCCGCGGCCGCGGCGTTGATGCCGATCACATCGGGGTCGTTTTCCTTGTCGGCGGAGAATACGAGCGCAATCAACTGGGTTTCGTTGCGGAAGCCGTCGGGAAAGAGCGGGCGAAGGGGACGGTCGATTTGCCGGCAGGTAAGAATTTCCTTTTCGCTGGGCCGGCCTTCGCGCTTGATAAAGCCGCCGGGAATGCGTCCGCCGGCGTAGGTGTACTCGCGGTAATCCACCGTGAGCGGGAAAAAGTCGATTCCCTCCCTGGTGTCGGGTGAAGCCACTGCGGTTGCCAGAACAACGGTCTCGCCCGTCGTCACCAATGCGGCGCCAGAGGCCTGCTTGGCCATGCGGCCGGTCTCAAACACCAACCGTTTGCCGCCGGCAAGCTCGACGTCCACTTCATGCTTAGTAGACATAATGTCCTCGTTTCATTTTGTTCGCTTGGGAAGCTTGTGCGGAAATGGCACAATGGGGTGCGCTCCGCCGATACCTGTGCGCGTGCCCCGGCAGCCGCTGTGGGCCGCCAGGTACGCCTTGGTCCGGGGTTCCGAGTCGGAAAGGGACCGCGACCAATGTCCGGTCTGAATGCTTCCGGTTCAAAGTTTGCTTTCTGGTTATTTGCGGATACCGAGTTTGCCGATCACGTCGCGGTAGCGATCCGTATCGTGCGTCTTCAGGTAATCCAGCAGGCGGCGGCGCTTGCTGACCAGCATCAACAACCCACGCCGTGAAGCATGGTCTTTCTTGTGGGTCTTGAAGTGTTCGGTCAGGTCGCTGATCCGCTCGCTCAGAATTGCGATCTGCACCTCAGGCGATCCGGTGTCCGTCTCGTGGGTGCGGAAGCGTTCGATCAGGTCGGTCTTTTTTTGAGTCGCCAGCACGGCGTGTATTACTCCTCTTTTTCTCTCAGGTCCACTCTTCAGTGTCTAATGTGAGAGTACCATGAACACCACCCATCAGGAAACCCGCGCAGCATGAGGAATCACGTTGCAAATTCTTCATCTTCTACGCACTTCCAAACTTGACCCGGTTGTATCAATCGGTTTTGAAAGAGCTCGGCTTCAGGCGTGCCGCAATAGCCACTGGAGAACCGGAGCCCTTTGCCCCTGAGGGAAGTTTCTCATTGTCAGCCGGAATTCGCGCAACCAGTTTTGGAGTTTGTGGTGAACTTGCCCACCGGCGCCGCTCAATCTAGCCAGCTCGCTGACTTGCCCACTCGTTAATTCTCCCGCCAGTCCTTCGTTCCCTGCCTTTCTGACCCCTGACCCCTGAAACCTGACCCCTGTCACTGCGCATCCAGCCAGTAATTAGCCCTTGCCACAATCCGCGCCCCGTAGTCCTGCGCGGTCCGTACGCGAATCGTATGCAACCCCGGCGTCGGATCCGATGGGCTGAAAGTAATCAAATAGCGGTTACGCGCGTCCGTCGCCGCGCCCAACACACGTGCCTCGAACCGCTTGTCGCCCACAAACGTCGTGTACTCGCCGCCGCTCATCTCCGCCACCTCCTTGGCCACATTCTTTTTGAAAGCCTTTACTGCCATCAACAGCGCTGAAACCATGTTCATCGTCCGGTCTTCGCCGGAGTCCTTCACATCATGCCCTAACTCCGCCAAGGCGGGCGAGAAGGACACGCTCAGCACCAATACATCCGACTCGCCTATTTTGCGGATCAGCTCGACCGGCCTGGTGTGCTTGCTGCCATGGTCGCGCTCTTCGCTGATCAGCAGCAGAACGCGGCGATACACCTTGGGCTGCGTCTCCAGCAGAGTCACGCCGTAATTCACGGTGTCGAGAATGGCCGCGCCGCCGTCGCCGGGTTCGAGCTGCTGCAGCTCCGCGTTCACCTGGTCGCCGGAGTGCGTGTAGTCCTGTATCAAACGCGGCACGGAGTCGAATCCCACCAGCGCCACCTGACTGCGCGGGTCGGAGAGAAACACATCGAGCAGTGGCCCCATCCTGGCCAGCTTGTCAAACTCCAGCACGCTCGCGCCGCCCAATTCCACGGCCACCACAAGCGCCACCGGCGCCGTGTCCATCTCCTCCTGCACACGAATCTTCTGCGGCACGCCGTTATCTTCCAGCACAAAATCGTCCGGCCGCAGCCCGTAGAGAATGCCGCCGCCGCGCTTCTGCACCAACGTCGGCACCAGCACTTCAGTAGTCGTCACCCGCAGGTTCGGAGCCTCGGTCTGCGCGCCTGGCATCGGCTTGGGCGGCTCAACCGGAGGCAGTTGCTGCGCGCTCGCAGAGGAGGCCAGGAAGGAAAAGAAGATAAAAGGTAGAAAAACGAGAGGAAGCCTGAGTCTCATCATTAATTCTGTTCCCTCTGCCCTATTCCCTGCTTTTCTATTCCCTATTCCCTACTGCCTGTTCCCTGTCTTATGCGCCTCGCGCTCCAGTTGGCCTGTCCAGCGAAGAAAACGCGCGAACTCCCCACGCGACGCCCACACAAGCCGAAGCATGCTTCCGGCGGTCAGCGTCTCGGCTCGCTGGCCGGAATAGGTCTCCATACGCCAGCGCAGGTACTCGCTCCGCCACGGAGCGAGCCTGTGCCCGCGCGTCGCATTCCATATAAACCGCAGTGCAGCGAACAAGCAAATTCCTCTGGCTTGAGTATAAAGAATGTGCCGCCGGCCGCCCCAAACGCGAGCACTGCTAGTGCAGCTTGCTGAACAGATTGTTCGAAGTCGATTCCAGTTGCGCAATCACATCTTCGAGGGCTGTCTGCTGCGTCTCTGCCAGAGAAAGCTGCGTGGAAACAGTGGGAATGTCCGCCTGCATCAGGTCGGTCTGCGCCGCAGTCAACTGCGTCCGCTGCTGCGTTACCGCGCTTGTGGCTGTGCTGAGCTGCGTGATGGAGTTGTCGATGGTCACGCGCTGCTCTGAAACGTAGTTCAATGCCGTGTTCAGGGCCGCGGTGTCGCTGACCGCCTGCGCGGTGTTGACTGCGCCGCTCGAATAATCGGCCACCAGCGCGTTCAGCGCGCCAAAAACGCTGTTCTCGCCCGCGCCCATAAAAATCCGTTCGCCCGGCACATTCAGCTGGATCTTCTGGCCGTTCGGCATCTCCAGATAATTCACGTCCTCGCCGCCGTTATAAGTAGTCACCGCAGGCGTGGTAGACGTCGATGTAGCAAACGGCGCCGTGCCCGTCTGTCCGCCGGCAAAGATGTACTGGCCCTGGTAACTGGTGTTGGCCAGCGACTGCACCTCGTCGAGAATCCCCGAAATCTGATTCCCGACAGACTGCACATCGCTAGCGCTCATGGTCCCGTTGTTGGCGCTCGTGGCCAGCGAAATGGCCTGCGTCAGCTCACTTACCACGCTGCCCAGCGCTGAATCCGCCACCTGCAACTGGCCCGTCACCAGGCTCGAACTCTGCGTAAAAGAATCGTCCTGCTGCATCTGATTGAGCAGCAGCACATTCTCTCCAGAGCCCACCGGATTCTGGCTGAGAGAGGTGATGCTCACTCCGCTCGACAGTTCCGAGCTTAATTGCTGCTCGTTCGCCTGTGTTTGATCGAGCGAACTCACCAGATTTGTAATGTAAAAAGGATCGACGCGCATACCAAACGCTCCTAGCTATTAGCTCTTAGCTTCTGCTTCAAAATCCGAAATCCCCAGCCCGTCAAGGTGGAGAAAGAAAGCCCGCAGCCGCAAAATGAAGCTAAAAGCTAAGAGCTAATGGCTAAAAGCTGCCGTTACGACACCGCCGTCTGGTCGCCCAGGTTGAGCGCCGAGGCCATGATTGTGTTCAGGAGCGTGAAGACCTGCGAGGCCGCTTGATAGCTGCTCTCCAGGGTCGACATCGCCGCCGCCTCATCGTTCAGATTCACGCTTGAGAGCGCATTGTTCTGCGTCTCGAGTTGCGTCACCGAGGCATTCTGCGCCGTGTTCTCTGTCTGCACCTCAGACACCGTCGCCCCCAGCGTGGAAACAAAGTTGGAGTAATAATTGATCGGCATCTGTCCATTCACAATCGACTGGCCGGCCAAACTCGCCATTGCCGTGGCATTCGAGTTGTCGCCCGTCCCAGCCCCTGCGCCTGCCGCCGCAATCTGATTAGGGTCCGTCATCACCACGCTCATGCTGGCGGCGCTCCCAGCCACCTGCGTGGGTTCGTTAAAGATGTAGAGCGGATTTGCGGCGCTGCCGGTCGTGCCATCCAGATCGGTTCCCGCATTGTTCTGCGCATTCACCGACGTCGAAATGCCATACGCTAGTTGATCGAGGGAATTCAGTGCGCCGGGAATGTCCGTGTCCCGCGCCGTCAGGTATCCTCCCAGCTGCCCGCCGCCCGTCGCCAATTGCGAGGTGATATTGGTTCCGGCCAGGAAAAAGTCCGTGACTCCGTCCACCGTTCCCGTGGTCAATTGAAAGTTCTGCCCTTCTGAAACCAGCAACTGCCCCGAAGTCGTGGTAATTGAGAGGCCGTTATTCTCTGTTGTCACCTGGTTGATGCCGATCAGCTTCGAAAGCTGGCTCAGATCCTGCTGCCTCTGATCTTCGAGCGTTCCCGCATCGGCGTTCGGCGAGGAGGATTGGATTTCAAGATTCAATTGCGCGATGGAACTCGTAAGCGAGTTCACCTGGCCCACCACGCCCGATGCCTCCTGATCCAGCGCCGCGCTCTGCGCGTTCAGGCTGCTCGCCGCGCTCGAGATGTCTCCGGCCAGCGTCGATGCCGACGAAAGCACCTGCTCGCGCAGCGCGTTATTGGTCGGATCGCTCTCCAGCGACGAAAACGAGTCAAAAAAGCTGGTGATGTCGCTGCCAATGTCGCCAGCCGTCGCACTGGACGAGCCTGAATCCGGAGTAAACAACGCCTGAATATTGTTGAGAGCTGTCAGCCGCGTACTCGATGCCGATGCGAGTTGCTGCTGTTGGTCGAGCCGCTCCTCCAGCACTCGGTCGCGCTGCGAGGTAGCGCCGGTCTCGGTCACTCCGTCGCCTGCCGAAATCCCCCCGATCTCGATCGGTTGATTCTCCTGCCAGTTCGGCGTCTCCTCCGTGTACCCGGCGGTGTTGGCGTTGGCTACGTTGTTGGCCGCCACGCTCAGAGCCGCTTGATCGGCATCCAGTGCTCCCGACGTCAAACTCAATGCGGAGTTAATCGTCCCCATGCCCGGCCTCCGCACACTCACCCCATCGACCCCGGCTCTGCGAGCCACCCTTCAATGGGGGCCCAGCTCCAGTGCCGCCGCGCGCCTGCCGCTCGCTGTACTCCAGGCGCCCCATTCTCAGTTCGCGCAGCCGGTTCATCACGTGCAGATTGGCCCGCGTGGCGTCCAGCACGCGCACAAATATCGCCATATCGGCTGCCGCCTCCCGCGCCTGGTGTGCAAGTTGCTTGCGCGCATCAAGATCCGCGTTTCCGGGCGCCATCCTTCGATTCAGCGCCTGGCACGAGAGCGCAAGCTCCTCTAACCGGCACGTATCCAGGCGCGCCAGCGCCTGCGAAGCCTCAGCGATCAGCGTC
>JAJXXG010000191.1 GCA_021781255.1 Acidobacteriota bacterium | reverse complement strand
CATCGCATCAATTTACGCATTGCCGACTTCGAGTATCAGGACTGGCCGCAGTTCAGCTTCGGCAGCATGAGCGCAGTGCACATCAGCGCGGGCGTGGAAGCGAGGATTTTTTAGAGCAGTTCCTGCGCATGCATCCGGAGGCCGCGGCGGCCGGATTTCGAGATGCTGAAAAGACTGAAATTCCGCATCGCCGGGCGAAGGGCTGCGAAAGGAGGAACGATGCCGCAGGCTTCGGAGCAGTTAAAGTGCCGCAGCCGGGAACTGTAGCGCAGGCCGCGAACCGGCGGTTACGCGGGCTGGTGTGCACACAGATTCACGGCCAGCTGCGAGCGTGATCCGGCCAGGGAATCCGGCGTCTGCCATTCGCACCGGCTTGCGCCGGTTCCGCAGGGTAGACCCGCCGCGAGCATCATCAAATTGCCGCCGCGCGATGGTGATTGAGGTCACAGTAGGTCATGGAATGCTTCAGTTAGCCTCACAGTACGGCGGCTCAGGGCAGATATACCCTTTCCGGCGCATTCGGCAGGCCGGTCCGCCTTGAGCTCAGATCGGCTGGACGGCAATGCTGCCTGGGCACAGCGAACCTGGAGCCGTTTGAGGATCGTGGCGCAACCAAGAAGCGCCCGCCAACCGAGGAGCCCGTTTCCATGGCATATGTTGTCACCGATACCTGCGTCAAGGACTTTGTCTGTGTTGCGGAGTGCAGCACTGCCGCCATCGCTCCGGCGATGGGCGACCCTGCCGCCGCAACCGTAGCGCAGGTCTATATCAATCCCGACGAGTGCATCGATTGCGGCAATTGCGCCGCCATCTGCCCGCAGGGGGCGATCTTCACCAGCGACGAACTGCCCGCAGCGAAGGCGGAGTTTGCCGACAAGAACCGCGCCTACTTCAATTAGGCAGCAGCCGCTGAGTTTCTGGTGGTCCTGGAGTTACGCTACGGCAATTCCTAATGCCTGTAGCCGTTTTCGATTTGGCGCCATGTCGCCGCGGCCTGGGATCGCGTCGACTGGAGTGCCGGGGCGTCAGGATACGGCTACGCAGGAATTGCGATAGCCTGACCGCAATGCGTCGGACGCGCCGCCAGAGTTGCGCGGATCAAAAGAGCGTGCCCGGCAACGGCTCCGGCAGAGCCCGGTCCGATCCGGGCCGTGATCCTGCGCCGATCCTGTGTGCCGCGCATCCGGTATCGCACGAGCCAAGTGCATCTCGCGCCAATTGGGCTGGCAACGCCGCAGGCGCCGCGGTGGGCGCCCCCGCAGCATCGGCTCACTGCTGATCGGAAGGCGGCGCCGGAGCCGGAGCCGGCGCGGAAGCCGCGGGCGCTGCCGCTGCAGTGGGCGCCGAACCGGCCGCAGGGACCATTTGCACAGAAGCCGGAACCACGGCGGCGGGGGCGGTCGCGCTGGGCATCGCTGTGGCCGCAGACGCCGCCGGCGCAGAGGCAGGCGCAACCAGCGGGATCGGCGCGGAAACTGATGGCATCGGCACGACCGGCAAGGTGAGGGTTTGCACGGAAGCGGAATCGTCGCGCAGTTTTAGGTAGAGAACCCCGTTGGCTGGATGCGGAACCGTGAGCTGCGTCCCGGTAAACTGCGCGGGCACATCGACCGGATCCTGAAAGTCCGGCGTTGTCGCCAGCGAATCCGCCAAAAAGAGATTATTACCGCTGAGCACGCAAGGCTTGGCCTGCGCGCGGGGACAGCGCAATGCAGTAAAGCCGGGCAGACGCACCAGCGTTCCCAGCAGTTGCCAGTCTCCGGCGGTGCCGTCGGCCGAGATGGCGCGAATACGCACCGGTCCGAAGGCAGAAGGGCCGAAGCGGGCGAGCGGCTCCAGACTGCCGATCGCGGTGTGCGCGTCTTCGAGCATCAGGCTCCCGTCGCTCAGGCCAAGCATGGTGTGAAAGCTGGAATCCTCAGCCGCCACCTCGATTTTTTCATCGCGCGGGAAGTTCTCCGGGACGACCGACTTGAGGAAAAAGACGAGACGCTCCTCGACCGGGAGGTCGCTTGCGCTGCCGTACTGGACCGGCGTCTGCGGCAGCGAAGCGTCACTCTGCACGCCCTTGCTCAGCAGCATCACCTGGGGACGGGGCGGTTCGACGGTCACGGGCGCGGTGAGTCGGCGGCCATCTTTCAGTTCCACATGCGCGGCATAGTATTTTCCGGGCACCAGGCCGGCCGTGGACGCGCCCGCCGCCATCAGCAGCTCGTCAAAGTTTCCGGCGCGATTCAGCGCGGAGGGGGTAAGGGCAGTACCGGCAATCTGGGCCTTTGCCACCTCGTCGAGCCGCGTACCTTTCAGGAGCGCGGTCTCGTCGCCGGCATGAATCACGAGTCCGTCAAGCGATGCCGCGGCATCGTAGGCTTCCATTTTGAGGCGGTCGGGCTCGGTGATCCCGTACTCATAGAGGGCAACGGTAACCTGCCCGGGCTGCGCATCCTTGAGCGGCACGGTGACCTCGATGCCATCAGGCTTGATCGCCTTCCACTCCAGCGTCTGCGCATGGTCGCCGGCGATCCGGGCTTCAACCTTCTCCACGCACACGGTGGACGGTCCGTCGATGTGGAGCGCATCGTCCCGGCCTACCACCAGGGCTGACTGGTCGGATTCGGCCAGCGTCCACTCGTTTTTGAGAGCGGCGACCAGCTGATAGTGGGGGCCCTCCCAGTTGTCGAATCCCCATTTTCCGCGCACCACGGCGGTCAGTTCGCCCCCGGGCAGCGCCGGCATGGGCTGCGTCAACACCAGACCGCCCTGGCTGGGATCTGCTGCGACCGGCACATCAAATGATTGATGATGTCCGCCGGTCGTCTCGATATGCAGGTAGAGGTCGTGCGCCATCTGGGTAGCGAACACGAGGGGCGAGCCCTCCGCGGGCAGCACCAGGTTCGGCTTCATGCCGCAGAAGCTTTGGTTCGGGTTGGTGGGATGCAGGGGCAGCGACCGGGGAAGACCCACCGGGGGCAGTGCGACCACCACAACCGACCTGGGGTTCACGAACGAGGGCGCCATATTCAGGCGCAGATTGAGGCTGTCGGCCTTGGGCAGAGCAAGCGCAGGAATGTACTGGAAGTGAGCCGTGTGCAGCGAGGACAGAATGCGCGCCGTATCGACGATGGCGCCCACATACGGGCTGTACATGCCGCTTCCCGCCACGTTGGTGTAGCTCAACTGGTTCATCAGGTCGAGGGTGTTGCCGTTGGTGAGCTGGTCAACGCGGGACTGCGCATTGGCATTGTCAAGAACCATGCCTTCGGAGTTTTGCGAGAGACACGGCGCCTGTTCTTCAGGAGGTTTGAGGAAGCAACTTTCGTTGATTTTGATACCGAGGCTCAGCGCAGCCGACTCGGCGTGAGCTTTCAGCGCCGCGGGGTCGGACTGCGAGGTCGCCTTCACGTCATCCAGGTAGGTTTCCAGCCGCATCCGTTCCCAGCTCGCGGCCTGCAGATCCTGAGCCGCGCGCACAAACGAGCCGGGCCGGCCGCGCACGGTATTGCGCAGAGTGTTAAAGTCGCCCCCGGTTGCAGGCGCGAGAAACACCAGCGCCTGCTGCGCCTCCTCGGGAACCTTGACGAACACGCCCTCGTCGCGAACGTCCCGCGTCCATGTCTCCACGCGCGTAAACCACTCCGGCGGAGGAGGATTCGTCGATCCGCGCAGAAAGGCCACGACCAGCACGAAGTGGGTAGCCTGACTCTCGGGCAGATCGGGATGGATCCACAGCCGGTCGCCCGGAAGCAGGTTGGGCGTTTCGGAGATCGGCAGGGTTACATTGCCGCGTTTCACATGCACATCCACTTTTGGCCCGGACAAATCGAAGGGCGAGCCATCGGCGCGCACCAAAGGAGATGCCAAGACAAAGAGAAGCAGGTACTGCAGGCAGCGGCGCATATATTCATTCTACGAAGCCCAGCCACAAAGGTAAGCAAGCCAACTGCCTGCCGGGACCGAAACCTAAGTTCTTCCAATGCTGTAACTTCGCATAGATTCAACTTTTTTTGCGCTAGAATCGTCTCACAAATCAGTAATCTGGCTCAAAATCGTTGGGAGCTTGCCAGAGGCCAGTTAATAAGTTCGAACTTTACCTAAAGCGGTTTTCAGGATTGCCGTACCTCCGAGGCAATACCTTTCAGTCGATCCAGCATCAGGGAGAATCGACCGTACGTAATGAATGGAATAGGTACACCTTACCTGGCGCCGCTGCCATTCGAGATGGACAGTCAACTTTGATGGTTTCAAGGCTGGAAGAAGACCCCGTGCGCCAAGCCAGCCGTTGCGGTGCTTAGAATGCGATTTTCAAGCGGAGGATCCAACGATCGCGAGTGGGCTTACACCGTTGTAGAAGAGCAGACAGCAGATATCTTTAAGACGAAATAAGGCTGACTGGAAACTGCTGCGCGGCTCCGAGCTGGAAACACCGGCCGGTGATCGTGCTGGCGTCGCGGAATCAGACGGCCTGGGAGAGAACGATATGAAGTCAGGAAAAGCCTCTATAAATCAGTTCGAAATATCCAATCTCAGTATTCCTGCGGCCGAGGAGATGATTGAAGAGGCATTAACGGAACTGGCCTATTCACAAGATCCTGGGATGGCGCGCGCCCTGCGATTTCTGGCGCCTCCGGGTTACCAGGCCATCGTGGAGCTGTGCAGCGAAAACGGCCGCAGCAAGCGCCGCGACGCCATGGCCGAAGCCTGGTCGCCGGAGTACGACGAGGTCCGGATCTATTTTGAGCGGGCCGAAGGTGATGATCCTGCTCCGCGGCCGGACCGCGGGCCGCGCACGTCAACCCATCTTGTTCCCCGCAGCTATAACGACGAGGAGGACGCCGATGCGGCGCTTCCGGCAGATATGGACGTGCGGGTAAAAGAGCTTTGCACGGCCCTGGCAGAGGCCGAGCGCGGCGGCCATGCCTTTATCGCGCTCAAGTGGTTTCGCGATTCCTTTTTGCCGCGCAAGGCCTTCCGCTGGAATCATAACCCCGAGTCCCGCCAGGGAGTTCTGGCGGAGGCCATTCAGCGCGGGGTTGTGCTGACGAGCAAGATTGCCAACCCGAAGACGCCGGCCTATCCGACGACCACGATCCGGCTCAATCGAGCGGAGGCGGACATTCCGGAAGAGACCCAGCGGTTCCAGCCCATCGAAGTGCAGGGTGAGCCGGTTTCAGTGACTGTGGATGGGGAACGGGGGGCCGAGTGAGCTTTTTCTTCCTGGAGACAACGGCCTTTGCCAAGCTGTTTGTGCGCGAGTCTGGAACCGAGGGCCTGATTCGGCTGATGGAAGGCGTTGAGGACAACCGCAAACTGATCTCTGTGGCGACGCCGCTGGAGATTTATGCAGCGATCCGGCGGCGGGAGCGCGCCGGGCACGTGGCGCCGGAAGCGGCCACTACGGCACTGGAATTCCTGCGGGCTGAAGCCGCGCGCATGGTCCAGCAGCCGCTAACCCCGGGAGTAATGGATGCGGCCCACCTGCTGCTGGACCGCACCACATTGCGCTGGCCCGAGGCCCTGCAACTGGGCGCGGCGCTTGCGTCGCGCGACATGTTCCCCGGAACGCACATTACCTTTATCTCCGCCTCGACGGTGCTGCTGGAAGCGGCCAAGGCCGAAGGGATGGAAACGGTGGAGCCCTCCAGCCTGCCTACATCCGTCGCCGAAGAGCCGGAGGCCGAGGAGTAAGCGGCGCGCTACGGCGCCGTCTGTCCTGCCTCCACAATCATGAACGTATCCGGCTTGAACCGGGGCCGGCGCTGCGGCGCGCCGGGCGTTGGCGGCTCGAACTCAGCGGTTGGCAGATAGATGGTGTGCGTCCTGGCATCCACGCCCATGGTCCGCGCGCCGGCCGGGGTCTTGACCACCTGCTCGACCTCGTACTTGCCATTCTTTTCGCCAACCACAACGAGCGACCCGTCTCCGCAGCTTGCAAACGCGAGTCCGTCCATAACCTTGGTGGCATCCACGCCCGCACCGATGGGCAGATCCGCAACCACTTTGCCGTCGATCGTGCTCATCACGATCATCTTCTGCGGCTTGCGGCAACCGATGAACAGGAGATGATTCTTCCTGTCCAGCGCCATGCCCACGGGATGGCCTCCTGGAGCCACGGGCCAGCGCGCGGTGACCTGCCGCGTCTTCAGATCGACGACCGCCACCATGTCCTTGTCTTCCAGGTTGACGTAGGCTTTGCCGTCACCGTCCGCAGCCAGGAACTCCGGCGCGCCACCCAGCTCGATGGGAGGATCAATTTTTCCATTTGCCGGATCGATATCGGGCCTGAAGGTCATCAGCTTGTTTCCGTCGCCCGACACGGCCAGAACCAGATCCATCGTCCGGTCGT
>JAJXXG010000841.1:4459-6345 GCA_021781255.1 Acidobacteriota bacterium | reverse complement strand
TGGGCAAAGATGAGATCGTTTCCAAGTCGAGCCTGCCCATCTCCGGCATGGGAGGCATTGCTACATGGCAGGATGCCGCGCAGTTCCTGCTGCTGGGCGCGCGTAGCCTGCAGGTGTGCACCGCAGCAATGCACTATGGCTATCGCATCGTTGAGGACCTGTGCGACGGGCTGTCCAACTGGATGGACGAAAAGGGATTCGCCACCATCGACGATGTTGTGGGCCGCAGCTTGCATCGCGTCTCGGAGTTCAAGGACTTCGACCTCTCCTTCCGTGCCGTTGCGCGCATCAGCAGCGAAAAATGCATCCGGTGCAACCTGTGTTACGTGGCCTGCAATGATACCGCGCACCAATGTATCGACCTGGTCGACCGCGACGGCGTAGTAGTACCGCCCTATGCCTACGACGTGCGCTCCAATGGCAAGCAGGAGGCCATTGCCACGCGGCCCCAGCCGCGGGTGCGCGAAGAAGATTGTGTCGGCTGCCGGCTGTGCTACAACGTTTGCCCGGTGGACAACTGCATCGAAATGGTGGAACTGCCTTCCGGGCGTCCCTCGGTCACCTGGAATGATCTGACGCAAAAGCAAGCGGCCGTAACGGAAGATTGGGACGCCATGGAAAAGTATCGCCAGGAAGCGGGAATCAGAATTCACTGATGCGGAGTCGGCGCCGCCGCTCGCTCGGGCGCCGGGGAGATGTGTCATGGGACTGCTGATTAAAGGCGGCGAGATCGTCACCGCGGATGCACGCATGCACGCCGATATCCTCGTAGAAGGGGAGACGATCCGCGAGATTGCCCCTCACCTGGATGCGCGAGCGGGATGTGAAGTCATCGATGCTGCCGGGAAGCTGGTCTTTCCCGGCTTCATCGATCCGCATGTGCATATCTACCTGCCCTTCATGTCCACCTTCGCCCGGGACACGCACGCTACGGCGAGCAAGGCGGCGCTGGTGGGCGGCACAACCACATTTATTGAAATGGTGTGCCCTAACCGCAATGAAGATGCGCTTGAAGGGTACAACACATGGAAGCAAAAGGCCGAGGGCATTAGCGCCTGCGACTATGCCTTCCACATGGCCGTGACCCGATTCGATGCGCGCAGCGAAGATCAGCTTCGCCAGATCGTGGCGGACGGAACCACCTCGTTCAAAATTTTTCTTTCCTACAAGAACTTCTTCGGCGTTACCGATGAAGAACTCTACCGCACCCTCAAACTTGCGGCCAGTCTGGGCGTGGTGACCACAGCCCACTGCGAGAACGCGGAGATCGTTGCTCAATTGCAGCAGACGCTGCTGGCCGAGGGCAAGACCGGGGCGGAGTGGCATGAGCCCAGTCGCCCTGAAGCCGTGGAAGCAGAAGGCACGGGACGATTCGCCACATTTCTCGAAGTCACCGGCGCCACCGGATATGTGGTGCATCTGTCCTGTGCGCCGGCCCTGCGTGCAGCCGAGCAGGCCAGGCAGCGCGGCGTCAAAATTCATGTCGAGTCGGTGCTGCCCCATTTCCTGCTCGACAGGTCCTATGCCGAGCGCGCCGGCGTGGAAGGCATGCAGTACGTCATGTCGCCGCCGCTGCGCCATGAACGCAATCAGTCCATTCTCTGGTCGGCACTGCAGTCCGGAGCCATCGACACAGTAGGAACCGACCATTGCCCCTTCGACAAGGAGCAAAAGCTGATGGGCGCAAAGGCATTCACCGAAATTCCCAACGGCATCCCCGGCATCGAGGATCGCGTCAACATGATGTACACCTACGGAGTAAAGCGCGGCCGCCTCGACCTGCAGCGTTTTGTGGAAGCGCTCAGCACCAGCCCGGCCAGGATCTTCGGCCTCTATCCGCGCAAGGGCGCCATTGCGGTGGGCGCCGATGCCGACCTGGTCGTCTA
>JAJXXG010000841.1:0-4449 GCA_021781255.1 Acidobacteriota bacterium | reverse complement strand
GCCATGTCTCCGCACGCTATCAACTCACCAATAACGACTACAACGGCTTCGAAGGATTCGCCATTGAAGGCCGCTCCGCTGTCGTCACCGTGCGCGGAAAGGTGCAGGCGCGCGATGGCAAGTTCGTAGGCGAGCCGGGGCGCGGAAAACTGCTGCGCCGCACTCCCATGAAGGTGGAAACGCAGGAGACGGTCTATGCCGACTGATGTTCGTGTTGACGCGCGCAGCGCCATTGAACTGCTCAAGGAACTGAGGGCGCTGACGGCCGACGAGAACGGCGCGCAGCGACTGGCATGGAGCCCGACCTGGGTCAAGGCCCGCACGTGGTTTGCCGACAAGCTGCGTGCCCTGCCGGTGGAGCATCACTACGATGCCGCCGGCAATAGCTGGTCGACTCTGAAGGGCAAGTCGGAGCGTGCGCTGATTCTAGGCAGCCATCTCGATTCAGTTCCCAACGGCGGCTGGCTCGACGGGGCGCTTGGCGTCATTACCGCCTTCACCGTGCTGCGCCGCATCGCGGAGGTGTACCACGGCCACCCGCCGGTCACGGTGCGGCTCGTTGACTGGGCCGACGAAGAGGGCGCTCGCTTTGGCCGCAGTCTCTTCGGCTCTTCCGCATTTGCTGGCACGCAAACCATTGCCGCCGATCGCGGCCGCACCGATGCCGGCGGCAAGCGCCTTGAAGATGCGCTTGCCGAGTGCGGCGTGCGCATCGATGAAATCTCTGAAGCCGGCCGCGAAAGAGAGAATGCGGCGGCCTATCTCGAACTGCACATCGAACAAGGGCCGGTGCTCGAAAGCATGGGCCTGCCCCTGGGCGCCGTCCTCGGCACCAAGGGTGTGGAGCGGCATCAGATCACCTTTCATGGGCAGGAGGCACACTCCGGCTCTACGCCCATGAACGCGCGCCGCGACGCATTAGCGGCCGCGGCCAAGCTCGCCCTGGAGATTCGCCCCATTGCCATGAAGCATCCTGACGCCGTGTGCACCATGGGCAGTGTAAGAACATTTCCCGGCATTGTCACCGCGGTGGTGGGGCGCTGCGAGGCTGCTCTGGATCAGCGCGACCTGGACGCAGGCGTGCTCGCGGAGATGTATCGCGAAGCTCAGGAGAAGAGCCGCCAGTTTGCCCGGGAGGAGCACTGCACGGTGGAGTGGTCGCGCATCTGGAACATTGCGCCCGAGCCGTTTCATCCCCAGTTGATCGCGTTTTGCGAGGAGGCCATACGCCAGACCGCAGGCCGCTCGCACCGCCTGCCTTCCGGCCCGCTGCATGATGCCGCGGAGGTTTCGCGCGCTGGAATACCCACGGCCATGATGTTTGTTCAGTCACTGCGCGGCATCAGCCATAACAAGATCGAAGATACGCGCGAGGAACATCTTGAGATGGCAGTCACAGCCTTCGATCGACTCGCGCAGAAGACAATGGACTGGATCGAGCCAGCATGACCGGCGCGCGCTCTCGCGCTGGAGGAAACTCAATCTGGCATACAGACCATCGGAATAATCGAGGCAGGTGAAAAATGGCTACAGCTGAAACGTTGACGACGACAGTATCGCATTGGATCAATGGAAAACCTTACGCCGCCACTTCGGGCCGCAGCGGTCAGGTGATGAACCCGGCTGCCGGCGAGGCGATTGCAGAAGTAGGATTCGCAAGCGTTGGCGATGTAGATGCGGCGGTGGCAGCGGCGAAGGCGGCCGCGCACGAGTGGCGCGCCACCGCGCTTTCGCGGCGCTCCGAGATTCTCTTCCGCTTTCGTGATCTCGTCGCTCAGCACCGGCAGCAGATTGCGGAGATCATGAGCCGCGAGAATGGCAAGACCATGGCCGATGCGCTGGGCGAAGTGGCGCGTGGACTTGAGAATGTGGAGTTTGCCTGCGGCATTCCTCATCTGCTCAAAGGCGGCTTTACCGAGCAGGCCAGCCGCGGCGTCGATGTGTACCAGATACGCCAACCGCTGGGTGTTGTTGCGGGCATTACGCCCTTCAACTTTCCCGGCATGGTGCCGCTGTGGATGATGTCCAACGCCATCGCCTGCGGAAACACCTTCGTGCTCAAGCCTTCAGAGAAGGTGCCGGGAGCGAGCATGCTGCTGGCAGGCTTGTTCAAGGAAGCGGGACTGCCGGATGGCGTGCTCAACGTTGTCCATGGCGACAAGATCGCCGTCGATCGCATCCTGGAACATCCCGACATTCGGGCGGTGAGTTTTGTCGGCTCTACGCCCGTCGCGAAGCACATTTATGAAACCGCGACCCGCAATGGCAAGCGGGTGCAGGCACTGGGCGGCGCCAAGAATCACATGCTGGTGCTGCCTGATGCGGACATCAACATGGCCGCCGACGCCGCCGTATCCGCGGGCTATGGCGCCGCAGGCGAGCGGTGCATGGCCATCTCGGTCGTGCTGGCGGTGGGTAAAGTAGCCGATCCGCTCATCGCTGCCATTCGCGAGCGCATGGCCAAAATCAAGGTTGGTCCGGGCACCGATCCTGCGAGCGAGATGGGCCCCCTGATTACGCGCGAGCACCGCGATCGCGTGGCATCGCATCTCGATAAAGCCGCAGCCGAAGGCGCCACCGTAACTGTTGACGGCCGCGAAAATCCAGTGACTGGCCAGAAAGGCTTCTATCTCGGCCCGTCGCTCATCGACAACGCCAGGCCTGGAATGCAGTGTTACGACCAGGAGATCTTTGGGCCTGTGCTCAGCGTGGTCCGCGTCAATACCTATGCTGAGGCGCTTGGTCTCATCAACGAGAACCCCTTCGGGAACGGCACCGCCATCTTTACGCAGAATGGTGGCGCGGCCCGGCAGTTTCAGTTCGACGTGGAGGTGGGCATGGTGGGCGTGAATGTCCCCATCCCGGTTCCCGTGGCCTACTACAGCTTTGGCGGGTGGAAGAACTCGCTCTTCGGCGACCTGCACATGTACGGCCCAGAAGGCGTGCAGTTCTACACACGCGCCAAGGTGGTCACAAGCCGCTGGCCCGATCCGGCCGCCAGCAAGGTCGATCTGGGATTCCCGCAAGTGCGCTGAGCAGGCGCGACGACAACTTGATCGGGCTGCAGACGAGTGTCTCGCAGCCTGATCCGCACCGCATCATCGTTCTAGGAGAGCCGCCATGCTCGAAGTTTCGGAAAACGCAGCACTCAGCAGCGAAGAAGTTACAGCCATTACGCGTGAAACTAACTATGGCACCTGGCGCTTCCAAAAAGGGTGGAAGCCGCTGCATATCGCCGATGCTGAAGGATGTTGGTTTACCGACGGCGCGGGCAAGCGTTACCTGGACTTCAGCTCGCAATTGATGTGCGTGAACCTGGGCCATAAGAACCCGCGCGTCGTGGACTCCATCGCCGAGCAGGCCCGGGAACTCGCCTATGCGGCGCCTGGCTTTGCCACCCGCGCCCGCGCGCGTATCAGCAGCAAGCTGTTGGAGGTGCTGCCGGAAGGGCTGAACAAATTCTTTTTTGCAACCAGCGGCACCGAGGCTAATGAAGCCGCCTTCAAGATCGCCCGCATGGTCACCGGCAAGACAAAGATCATTTCGCGTTATCGCTCTTATCACGGATCAACAACAGCCTCGATTGCGGCCACCGGAGATCCCCGGCGCTGGGCGATGGAGCCAGGCGGCAAGGGCACCGGTTTCGTTTTTGCTCCTGAGACCAACTGCTACGACTGCCCCATTCGCCACACTTATCCCGGCTGCAACATCGCTTGTGCCGACTATCTGGAACACATGATCCGCAATGAGAGCGATGTGGCTGCAGTGATCGTTGAGCCCGTGGTGGGCACCAACGGCGTTCTGGTTCCCCCGACGGAGTATATGCCTAGGCTGCGCGCAATCTGCGACCGGCATGGCGTCCTGCTCATTGCCGACGAAGTCATGGCTGGCTGGGGACGCACCGGCAAGTGGTTCTCCGTCGACCACTGGAGTGTGAAGCCCGACATCCTGGTCACCGCCAAGGGCATCACCTCGGCCTATGTGCCGCTGGGCCTGTGCGCCACCACTGCGAAGATCGCCGACTATTTCGAGGATCACTACTTCTCGCATGGCCACACCTACGAGGCGCACCCCATGACGCTGGGGCCCGCGGTGGCTACCATCGAGGAGATGCAGCGGCTCAAGCTCGTCGAGCGCGCGGCGGAACTGGAGCCATATGTTCGCCAGAAACTCGAAGCTCTCAAGCAGCGCCATCCATCGGTGGGCGACGTACGCGGCCTCGGACTCTTCTTCGCCGTGGAACTGGTCAAGAACCGCGCCACGAAAGAGCGCTTCAATACCATGCGCGACAAGGTGGAAGGCAAGCCGCTGGTCGTCGATCAGATTGCCGCCAAAATGATGGCCCAGGGGGTTTCCATCCAGAGCTGGGTCTCCCACTTCGTCGTCGCGCCCCCGCTCATTGTGACAAAAGAAGAGCTGGACCTGGGCATCGCAGCGCTCGACGAACAC
>JAJXXG010000567.1 GCA_021781255.1 Acidobacteriota bacterium | reverse complement strand
CGCGGTCATAATAGGCCTCGCACGAATAGATTCGCCTGAGCACCGAGCGATAGCCTTCCACCAGTCGCGTCGCGTCCATGCGGGGAAGAAAATTGAGCCTGTCACTCGTGTTGTCACCGTGGCCCGCATCCAGAATTCTGCCTTCTCGCCACAAGCGCCGAAAAAGTTGAGTTCCGGGCATGGCCTGCAGGAGGCCAACCATGGCTATGGGGATGCCGCTCTTCTGAATAAATTCGACCATGCGGTCGAAGATATCCTCGCGGTCTGTGTCGAAACCCAGAATGAAGCCGCCCATGACCTGCATGCCATATCGTTGGATGATGGCTACACTTTCGAGCAGGCTGCGGCGCGTGTTCTGGAGTTTGTTGCTGGCGACCAGGCCCGACTCGTCGGGAGTCTCGATGCCCAGAAAGACCGAGACGAAACCGGCGTCTTTCATCAGTTGCATCAACTCCGGATCGTCGGCCAGGTTCAGGGAGGCCTCTGTATTGAAGTCGAAGCTGGTTTTGTATTGGCTTCGCCATTGGGCCAACGCGGTGCATAGCTCCTTGGCGCGCGCTTTGTTGCCGATGAAGTTGTCATCGACGATAAACACGGCTTCGCGCCAGCCGGCGGCTCGCAACTGGTCTAGTTCAGCCAGCACCTGCGCCACGGCCTTGGTGCGCGGGCGCCGGCCGTAGATCTCGATGATGTCGCAGAATTCGCAGTTGAAGGGACATCCGCGCGAGTATTGCACGGCCATGGTCGAATAACGGCGCATTTTAATCAGGCTCAAGTCGGGCAACGGGCTGGTTTCCATCGCGGGCCGCTCGGACGCCTGATAGATTGGCTCGGCCACGCCCTGCTCCAGATCCCGCGCCAGGTCGGCAATCAGGCTTTCAGCCTCGCCAATCACGACGTGGTCCGCCCTCAGTTGCTCCGCCGGAATGCTGCTGGCAATAGGCCCGCCCACAACGGTGCGCAGGGCGCGCGCCCGGCAACGGTCCACAAGGGCCACCAGGGACTCGCGCTGGATGTGCATGCCGCTCAGGAGTACCACGTCGGCCCAGTCCAGGTCACGGTCGCGCAGCCGCTCCACGTTGGTGTCCACCAGGCGCTTGCTCCACGACTTCGGCAACAATGCCGCTACCGTCATCAGCCCGAGCGGAGGCTGCGCAGCTCGCTTGCCCAGAAACTTGAGCGCATGCTTGAAGCTCCAGTAGGTCTCGGAAAACTCCGGATAGATCAACAGGGCATTCATGGGTTACCTCTCCGGCAAGAAGTTCGATTCGCGAGCATCACTCTTCACGCACCGGGTTTGACGGGCGCATGAAGCACGTAGAAAGCAGGGGCGGGCACACTCCTCTAACATACGTTCCCGCATTTTTCGGGGGAAGAATGGTCAAAATGGATCACATTCAGGGAAATGCGCGCAGGCTTCCATCGATTCCTGCAGAAGCAGGATGGAGCCTCTTCTGCCCGCCATACTCCGGTTCCGATTGCAGTCTGGCAGCTGGCATGGATGATTCCATCAGCTCGCCCTTACCGCGACCCAATGCCAAGCGAGCCTGTGAGCGCTAGCGATGGATGTCTTCCATCTGCCAGACTGTCCCCGGGCCGTCCTACTTCAGAGCGCTCTTCTGCGGGCACTCACAAGGTTGAAAATCAGGATGATTACAGCGAGCACCAGGAGGAGATGAATGAGGCCTCCAGCCACGTGGAAGCTGAAGCCTAATAGCCACAAAACCAAAACGACCACAAAGAATGTCCAGAGCATATGCACCCTTTCTCAACATTGTTGGCGCCCGAGATTTGAATCCTTATCAAGGGCGCCGTCCATGCGGTTACAACCATCTGCTATTTCGAGGCAACTGCCTGTTCCTTCGCTCCCTTGACCGCATCGAGGAAGGATTGTGCCGAGGCCGGGACAGCTTCCTTGCCCTCAAGAATGAGTTGATTGGAGATATCATGGCCATAGATGGCCTCTGTCGAATCGTCGTCACGCCGAATCGAAGCTCCAGTCAGCGTGAGTCCGGCAAAGACGCCCTTGGCGCGCGAATAAGTCAGGATTTCTGTATTCAGTTTCCAATCGGTATCGGCGGAAGCATGGCGTCCCACCGGTCCTGCTGCCGCAGAGGCGTCTGCTCCGAGCTGAAATTTGCTTGAGAGCAACCGCTGCATCCCTTTGTCGTTCTGGATAATCATCACCAGATCTACGCCTTCAATGCCGATCTGCAATCCCCAGCTCCCGCCGGTAATGGCAAAAAACGCCGGGGCGCTCCATCCAGTTGCGGTCCGGCAAGTGGCCACGCCTCGGCCATTCTCCGCGCCGAACACAAAGCCGCCCTTGAGCATATGGGGCACGACGGCGATGCACTTCGCGTGATCCAACACCTCCTGGGGAATACCCTGGTCGGGCGCCGCCATAATCTCGTGCAGCACTTGACCCGAATTGTCCAGTCGGTCCTGCGCGTTTTCGCGCGTAGTTGCCGCCCAGCCGATGGTCGTAAGGCTAAGTACTGTCACTAACGTCACAAACTTCTTCATGCATCCCACCTTTTTTCTACCCATGTGCGGTGACAAATGCTTTTCGCGCACTGGGACGCACAAGGTAATTCCTACTTTAGAGGGATCGCTTGTCCCGGTCTGAGCAGTAAGGCTCTACCTCTTTTCGGCGACTGCGCGCTCCAAAGGCGGCCCATCGGGCAGCCCGCAACTTCAATGCGCACCGCCGCATGAAGACTTCGACGACAATTTTGCGATGCGGGGCCAGTCAGCGTCTGAAGCAACCGCTGGGGATGATCTTCGTCTAACCTGAACAGGGCACTCTGGGTTCGCCCAGGGGGCTCCTGACCACGTTCGATCAAAGGATTCAAGGCAGCAGGCCGTTCAGGCCTGGGATAGGTTTCTCTGTCCATTCGCCCCTGGGCGCAAAACGGTCAGTCGGGGCGAATTTCCAAGAAAGGTGAATGGATGCGATTAGGTTCCAGCTTGACCCCTGCGACCGTCGTCACAGGCCTGGTCCTGCTGCTGCAGTGCCCTGGACTCACGGCGCAAGCGCCTCCCACTACGATCGCGACGGCGCTCCCTGGAAATCTTCCGGAAGCTCCGCAGGCGCCTTTTGCGCAAGCGATGGATGCCATCAGCTTCTTCGAAGCGGTAAATTCTGGCTCGGGTCAGAGCCAGGACGCGCCACCCCCTGAGCCTGCCCCCACTCGCGCCCCGGCGAGTTCAAATTCCGCAGCGCAGGCCAGCCCGGCCGACGCAGACAAGGCCAGGCAACAAAAGGCTGAAGAACAACTTAAAGAGGAAGAGAAGCAGCGCGTTCTGGGCATCGTCCCAATGTTCAATACCACCTACCGCAGCGACGCCGTCTCGCTGACCGCGCGGCAGAAGATAAGCCTCGCCTTTCGCTCTTCGGTTGACCCCGCCACCTTTGCTGCTGCGGTCCTTGTGGCCGGTTATGGCGAGGCATTGGACTCCGACAGCGGATTCCCCTGGGGTGCGAAGGGCTTTGGCGAGCGCGCCGGCGCCAAATATCTGGACGCCTTTGACGGCACCATGATTGGCAACGGCATTCTGCCATCTCTTCTGCATCAGGATCCCCGTTATTTCCGGCTCGGCCATGGGTCCGTGCAGCACCGACTGTTCTACGCCGTGGCCACCAGCGTCATCTGCAAACACGACAACACCGGCAAATGGGAGCCCAACTACTCTAATGTGCTGGGCAACATTGCTTCGGGCGCACTCTCTAACCTCTACTATCCCGCGAACGACTCCGGAATCGGCCTGACGATCGGCAATGGTTTCGTTGTGACGGCGGAAGGCGCGATCGGCTCCGTCTTTCAGGAGTTCTGGCCGGACCTGTCGCGCAAGCTCTTCCACAAGGATCCGACACGCGGACTGGACACTCAGGCTCAGACTGCCGGGGCTTCAGGACAATCGCAGCCCACGCACCAATAGAACCTGCATGGCTGGAGTCTTTCTGGATGGGATCTGAGCGTTGCAAATCACCTGTCCGAGCGAGTTTCGGGGCAGGATTCGCTTTTTCATTGCCTTTTCGGGATGATCGCTGCATCCGGCAACTGAACTTTACGTCTAAAGAGTGAGCTACGCAGTTTTAGGTTTGCCCCGCGGCCGCAAACTGGGGTCCGCCTGCACAAGTTGCCCGGAGACAGGGTCTCTGCGAAATCCGGTATTCTGAGAGTTATGCCTCTGCTCGCTGCGGCTGTGCCTTTTGGGCCGCTGGGCAGAAAGTGTGGAGGATCGTTTTTGCGCCTTTTTGCCTTCTTATTCTGGACTCTCGCAGTGACTGCGACCTATGCGCAACAGGACGCCCCGCGCGCGGCGCAGCCTGCCGCGCCCAGTGCGCAGGCGCCTCTTGCGCAGGCACCCAACACCGGAACAGCGCAGCAGCCAGATCCCGCGTCCTCCGCAAAGGGCGCGCAACCGGCCAACCTGCCGGAGACTCCCGGAGAGCCCGCGTCGAAGCCCTCAGGGGCACTCCCTGGGCAGGAACAGCCCAAGCGGATTCTTGGTTTCATGCCCAACTATCGCGCCGTGAGCGCAGGCGCGATTCCGCCGCCGCCCACTTCGCGCGAGGCATTCGGGATCGCGACAGAGAACAGCTTCGACTACTCGTCCTATGCCTTCGTTGGCATTACCTCGTTGCTGGCCGAGGGGTCGAATACGCATCCGCAACTGGGCAAAGGTCCGGCGGGTTTCTGGGGATACACGTGGCGCGGGTTTGTTGATAAGACCGATGGCAACTACCTTGTAATCTGGGCGCTGCCCAGCATCCTGCACGAGGACGAGCGCTACTTTGCCAAAGGGCAAGGGGGCGTCTGGAAGCGCGCCGTCTACGCCGGCTCACGCGTGCTGATTACACCGAACTACCAGGGTCACAATACCTTTAATGCCGCCGAGATTGTTGGCCGCGGGATGGCTCAGGGCATCTCCCTGGCGTACTATCCATCCGCGGACCAGAACCTCGGCGATCTTTCAGAAAAATTCGGATATGCCATCGGGCGCGATGCCCTCACGAATGCCTTTCGCGAGTTCTGGCCCGACATCGCAAAGCACGTGCTCCACCGGCATCCCTGATGCGCGAACCCTCCCCGAGCGGCCCCTGTTTGCAAAAGGCAGGGAGCGGGGGCGATACTGCTCAGCGTCGAGTAAATCGCTTCAGCCAATTGGCTCAGGGGTTCATGCATGATGCGCAAGGCCCACTCAAACAGTCTGGCAATGATGATGGCAGCGGGGGCTTTTGCCGTCGCACCGTGGGCGCGCGCAGCCGCGCCACAGGATGGAGCGGGCGCGTACGCAACCGGGCACTATCGCAACCTCTTTGCCGAGGATGGGCACCCGCAACAGGAGATTCGCGCCAAGGTGGATGCCGCTTACCAGCAACTCTTCCATGGGGATCCGCAGACGCAAGCCATCGCCTTTGCCGCCGGCGCCAACGCCAACGGGCCGCTGATGTATGTGACCGACTGGGCCAACCACGATGTGCGCACCGAGGGCATGTCGTACGGCATGATGATCACGGTCCAGCTGGGCAGAAAGCCGGAATTCGACGCGATCTGGAACTGGGCCAAAACCTACATGTACATCCGTGACCCGAAGGCGCCGAGCTACGAGTTCTTTGCCTGGTCCTGCAAGACGGATGGGACGCACAAGTCCGAGGGAGCCGCGCCGGATGGGGAGTCGTACTTTGCCATGGCGCTCCTGTTTGCGTCGAACCGCTGGGGAGACGGCAAGGGGATCTACAACTACCACGCAGAGGCAGACAAGCTTCTGCGGGCCATGGTGCACCGTCCGGTGATCTCGGCGCCGGGCAAGTTTGGACCGCACGCGGTCGGGCCGATGATGCATCCCGATCCGCCGATGATCCTCTTCGTGCCGGAGGTGATGCCGGAGCCCTTCACTGACCCCTCGTATCATCTGCCGGCCTTCTATGAGCTGTGGGCACGGTGGGGGCCGGTGGAAGATCGCGGCTTCTGGGCACGGGCCGCCGAAGTGAGCCGCGCATTCTTTGTGAAGACGACCAACCCCGTCACGGGTCTGGCTCCAAGCTATGCGAACTTTGACGGCACCCCGCACATCAATCAATTTCCGCAGTCGGGCGAGTTTGGCTACGACGCATGGCGCACGGCAAGCAACTGGAGCGTGGACTGGGCGTGGTGGCACAAGGCTCCGGCAGAGCGGGAACTGAGCGACCGCATCCAGAGCTTTTTTGAGAAACAGGGCATCAACACTTATGGGCCGGTGTACACGCTGGACGGCAAGGACCTGGGCGCGACGCCGGGCCTGACCCATGAGAACCATCCGGCTGGACTGGCGGGCACCAACGCCGTGGCCGGCCTGGCAG
>JAJXXG010000673.1 GCA_021781255.1 Acidobacteriota bacterium | reverse complement strand
CGTGTTACTCACCCGTGCGCCACTTTACTCATGGATTGCTCCACTTTCTCGTTCGACTTGCATGTGTTAGGCACGCCGCCAGCGTTGATTCTGAGCCAGGATCAAACTCTCGTTTGAAACCTGATGCCTTCCCGGTCGACGGAGGTCAACCCGGGTCGGCTGTGTCTGCGCTCGAAAGCAGCAGACACCTTACCTTGTGAGAAGATCAAGCCAAACTTGATTCTTTCTCACGACTGGCACGTTCAACCTTATTGTCAAAGATCCTTAAGAACGGTCCGCCTGAGCGGTGTCCTTTTGGATCGAGGCCTGACGAAGTGTCAGGTTGTCCTCGAACTTGTTGCGCTGCTTGGCTTTGCGTTTCACCGCATTTGCCAACCGTTTTGCGCGAACTTTTTAAATCTATCGAACTTTCATCTCTCTGTCAAGCTTTTCTTACTTACCTTTTTGAGGCCGCTCCAACTCACTGTTGGCGGTTGTTCCCCGCATCCAGGCATCGAATCGCTCGACGGCTAAAAGTCCGTTCGATCTTTCGCGCTGCGCACAATATCAAAGAGCGACCAGCATTCTTTGCCTGAGCCGACAGGGCTCACGGGGAGTTAAACTCCCGGGTCATGCAATGGCTTGTTCTCTGCGGGATTCCCTACAGGGGCTCAGGGGCTTTCGCCTCACCTGACCCTACGAACCAGCTTCCCACTTCCCATACCGGGCAGGCCACTCGGCCACCGGGATGCTCCACTGCTCATTTGCAACTTCTTGAGAGTAACACAGGCTACTCCCCAGTGCAACCCGCTGTCCTCAGTTGCCGACAGCGCTCAGTTGCGACTTCCTGAGAATAGCAACAGGTGGGTTGCTTTGCAAGCACAGTGCCTGTGGAAAGATGCCTTTCCCTGTGGGAAAGCCCCTGAACCCCGCGTCAGTCCTGCCTGGCAATTAATCCCAAATCCGTCAGCCCGTTCACAAAGAACTGCATGGCCAGCGCAACCAACAGCAAGCCCATGATTCTCACCAGGATTCGAATCCCCGTTTCGCCCATCACGGCCCGCACTCGTCCCGCCCCGGCCAGTACCCAGTAGCTCACCAGGCAGGTGAACACAATCGCCCCCAGAATCGCCCCCATCTGCCAGTGCCACAGCCGGGGTACCTGCCCCACCAGCACCATCACCGACGAGATGGCTCCCGGCCCCGCCAGCATCGGGATGCCCAGCGGCACGATGCCCGCATCCTCCTTGGCGGCGGCCTCTTCCGTATCGCCCGTGGCCTCCTGCGTGGCAGAGCGCTTGGCCTGCAGCATCTCAAGACCGATCAGCAGCAGAATCAGCCCGCCGGCCACCTCAAATGCCGGCAGCGTAATGCCGAACATGCGAAAGATCATCTGCCCCGCCAGCGCAAAGCTGGTCAGCACAATCAGGCACGTCAGCGCCGCCTTGCGCGCCATCCGCTTGCGCCGCGCCGCGTCCGCATGTTCGGTAATCGCGATAAACGACGGAATCGCCGCAAACGGATCCACCAGGAAGAAGATGGAGCTGAGCGCAAGCAGCGAAAAACGCACAATGGGCTCCGTGCGTATCTCGTGCAGAGCAGTCGCCGCCGGGTTGGTCCAGATCACGCAAGCAGGCTATAGCATTTGCCTGCCCGCCGCCACTCCTGCCGCCCCTGGCCCGCAGCCGCCGGACTACAATGAGCACTTGCTCTCGCCGGCCCAATGCGAACACATTGACGTGGTGCTCGTTTCGCCGCGCAATCCGCTGAATATCGGCGCGGCGGCGCGCGCCATGGCCAACTTCGGCTTCTCCCGCCTCGCGCTCGTGGCCCCCTATGAAGAACACTGGCGCGAGGCCCGCTCCGCCGTCTCCGCCGAGGACCTGCTTCAGCACGCGCGCGTCTACCCCACGCTGGCAGACGCCGTGGCGTCGGCCACGCTCGTCCTCGGCACCGGCAGCCTCACCTATCGCAAGCCCGAGCAGCCCGTCGTCCCGCTGCCCGCTCTGCCGCCACTCCTCGCGCAGGAGTTCGAGCGCGGCGGCCGCATTGCGCTGGTCTTCGGCCCGGAAAAGCACGGCCTCACCCGCGACGACCTCTCCCACTGCCATCGCCTCATCGAAATCCCCACCAGCGCCCGGCAGCCCTCCATGAACCTCGGCCAGGCCGTCGCCGTCTGCCTCTACGAACTGGCATCGCACACGCAACCGCCTCCAATCACTGCGCCGCCCACGCCCGCAGCCGCGCCAACAGGCGAACTGGACCGGCTCGCCGGCCTCATCGAGCAGACCATGGTCGCCGCCGGCTACTCGCCGCGCACCATGCAGTCGGCCAACCGCCACGATCTCCGCGTGCTGCTGCGCCGCCTGGCGCTCACCCCGCACGACGCCCGCCGCAGCCTCGGTCTCTTTCGCCGCATCGTCTGGCAGCTTCACCGCTCCGGCAGCACAAAGAGCAACCCTGCGCAAACAAAGCCACCGCGGGCGTAAGCCGCGTTGCGCCGCGCGCAGACGTGTAAGCTACCCACGGAGGATCATCCACACCGCTTTGCATCTCGCTCTGCTCAGCCCTGTTCTCGTCTGGACCATAGCGCTGGCCAGCATCCTGTGCATGCTGCTGCGTCCGCGTGGCATCGCCGAGGTCTACTGGGCCTGCGGCGGAGGCCTGCTGCTCCTCGCCACCGGCCTCGTCCCCGCCCGCCAGGCTGCGCACGCCGCGCTGGAGGGCTGGGATGTCTACCTCTTCCTCGCCGGCATGATGGTGCTGGCCGAGATGGCCCGCGAAGAGGGCGTATTTGACTGGGCTGCCGGCCTGGCCGCCGGACACGCCCGTGGCTCGCCGCAGCGGCTCTTTCTGCTTGTCTATCTCGTCGGCATCGTCGTCACCGCGTTGCTCTCCAATGACGCAACCGCCGTCGTCCTCACGCCCGCGGTGCTCGCCGTCGCGCGCCGCGCCCGCATCCACGCCGAGCCTTACCTGCTGGCTTGCGCCTTCATCGCCAACGCCGCCAGCTTCGTCTTCCCCATCTCCAACCCCGCCAACCTCATCGTCTTCGACCGTCACCTTCCGCCGCTCTTCGACTGGCTCCGCATCTTTCTGCTGCCCTCGCTCGCCGCTATCGGCGTCACCTTCCTGTGCCTGCGCTGGAGCGAGCGCCGCAACCTGCGCGGCATCATCAAGGGCGAGTTGCACACGGCGCCGCTCACGCCCGAGGGCCACTTCGCCCTTGCCGGACTGCTGCTCGCCGCCGCCGCGCTCATCACCTGCTCGGCCTTCGGCATCCCGCTCGGCGCGCCCACCTGCGGAGCGGCTCTGCTCGCCATGGCCTTCGTCGCATGGCGCAATCCCCGCATTGTGCCTCACGTTGCCCGGCACGTCTCGTGGTCGGTGCTGCCGCTCGTCGCCGGCCTGTTCGTCATCGTGGAAGCCCTGCACGCCGCGGGCCTGCTCGCCGTGGGACTGGCCGGACTGCGCATGCTCGGCCACGTCTCTCCGTGGGTCGCCAAGCCGGTCGCGGCCTTCGCTGTCGCGCTTGCCTCCAACGTCATGAACAATCTGCCCATCGGCCTCATGAGCGGCGCCGCCATTCAGCACGCGCAGGAGACCAGCGTCGTGGCGCACGCCATCCTCATCGGCGTAGACCTCGGACCCAATCTCTCCGTCTCCGGCTCGCTCGCCACCATCCTCTGGCTCATCGTGCTGCGTCGCGAAAAGGTGCACATCACCGCGTGGCGATTCTTCCGCGTGGGCGTCCTCGCCATGCCGCTGGCCATGCTCGCCGGCCTGCTGCTGCTGTGGAGCTGAGCCGCACTACTCTTCCTGCCGCAATGTCTCTTCCAGCGTGGGCTTGTGCTTGGCCTGCCGCCCCGTGCGCGGTTCGCTCTGCACCACGCGCGCGGGCTTGGGCTGCCCCACGCGCTCGCGGGCATTGGCCTTCACGGCCTTCGATGCGGAAAATCGGCCTGGCTTGCGTTTCGTCATGGCAAGCATGAGTATGGAATACATCAGGCCGAAGCGGAAGCCCCCGGGGCTTTCCCTTCCCGAAACGGAGTATCGCAGGTCATGGAAGAGCGGGAGTTTTTTACCGAGACCACCGAGTTGCGCACCCACACCCTCACCTGTCCCCGGTGCGGCCAGGCCGCCGAGTACAAGGTGACCTGGGTCGTGCGTCGCAAGCGGGCGCAGTTGCCCCGCCACGCCGACGAGCGCGACCGCGCCCGCTTCGCCAAGGCGCAGTCCTACATGGTGCGGCGCGACGACAAGCTCGCTTGCAGCAACATCCGCTGCCGCAAGCCCTTTGAGATCACGACGCTCCAGACGCTGGCCTTCCTCACGGACTAGTTCCGGGCCAGAGTAGCTCCAGACCGGGGAGAAGTGCCGCCTCAGTCGCGTACCGTCTCATCGCGCCGCCTTCCCGCTGGCGCGTCCTCCACCGTATGTGATTGAATCATTGTCGTAATTGGCGCTGAGCCCGGAGGCCAATCGAACAGGGCCCGCCAGGAGAAACCAATGGCTAACACCCTTCTTCCCCCCGAAGAACGCAACCTGACTCCCGACCAGGTGGAGGCGCTCGACAAGCGGCGCGACCTTGGGCACACCTTCCTGGTCATCGCCGGCCAGTTCGCGGTCATTGCCACCGTGCTGCTGCTCTGGGTCGGCCAGGACCTCACCTACTCTCCCGGCTGGGCGCATCCCATGGCGTACTACTTCGTCGTCGCGCTCGCCATCATCGCGGTCTTCGGCGTCACCGGTATAGTCCTGCGCCGCGGCACCCCGCGCATCGACTAACGCTTCGGCATTCAGCGCAACACACAGGGCGGCATCCCGGCGTCGGGGATGCCGCCTTTTTCTGCCCGGTAGCCTCCGCGCTTCCCAAACGGGTGTAGCATTTCTCCCCGGACGAAGTTTGCGTTCCGCGCACGAGGCGCGAAGGCTATGTACGGCTTGTTTCGTCTGTTCGAGGGCACCCGGGCAATCGACTGGCTGATCCTGATTGTCGATTTCCTGATCCTGGTTTCAATCGTCTGGCTTGAGCTGCCGGACTGGCTCCACCATCGGCGGGCAGTTGCCATGTCGCGAGCGCTCACCCCGTTCATGGATCGGGGCCGGCAACTGCAGGTCTCCGTTCCCTCCCAGAACTCCCACCCCAGCCCCGAATTGCTCAAGTGGGCCGAAGAAGTAAAAACGTGGACCGAGGAGACGGAAATCTTTCTGGCCCGCTCGTCCCGGAAGGCTGCCATCGCCTTCACGCATGTCATCAACGCCTACAACGCTGACCGCACCGTGCGCCGGCCTGATGGAACCCGTTTCCGCCTGGCCGGGCATTACGGCGATATCTACCAGGTGCTGCAGGTCAAACTGGATAACCTGGAAAAGATCATCGAAAAACCGGAAGCCTACTTCTAGCGCATCTTCCCTGCCCTCAACGCGTCCCAGTGCCCTGCCTGCGCCTCTCCCCTGCCGGGATTCCCCCGAATGGCCCTGCAAAAACGGCTGGAACGGTATAGCCTAGGTGTGATGATGGCCGCCGCATCCCCAACGACGTCGTCTTCCGCAGCACCCGCCACGCGGCTCACAGACAGCCACGGCCGTGTCATCCACGACCTTCGCGTCTCCATCACAGACCGCTGCAACTACAAGTGCGTCTACTGCCGCACCGGCGAGCTCGGCGCGCAGTACGCCGAACTCGGCATCGGCGAGTACCTCCGCATCATCCGCCTCTTCGTCGGCCTCGGCATTGAGAAGGTCCGCCTCACCGGCGGCGAGCCCCTGCTGCGCCACGGCCTGCTCGAACTGCTGCAGGAGCTGGCCCGCATGCGCACCCTGGCCGGCGAGCCTCTCGACCTGGCCCTCACCACCAACGGCCATCTGCTTGAGTCCATGGCCCCGCAGCTCAAGGCCGCGGGTCTCAACCGCATCACCGTCAGCATGGACGCCGTGGACGAGCCCACCTTCGAGCGCATCACCCGCATTCCCGGTAGCTTCCAGACCGTGCTCGCCGGCATCCGCGCCGCGCGCGACGCCGGTCTCACTCCGCTCAAGGTCAACTGCGTGCTCCTGCGCGGCTTCAACGACGGCGAAATCGAGGGCTTTGCCCACTTCGCCCGCCGGGAAAACGTGGTCGTCCGCTTCATCGAGTTCATGCCCCTTGAGGAAGGCCGCCTCTGGACGCCTCAGATCGTCGTGCCCCTCCAGGAGATCGTCGAGCGCATCCAGCGCGTACTGCCGCTCACGTCGCTGCCTCCGCGTGAGGCCAGCGAAACCGCCCGCCGCTACACCTTCGCAGATGGCGTCGGCGAAATCGGCATCATCGCGCCCGTGTCGCAGGCCTTCTGCGGAGCCTGCAGCCGTGTCCGCCTCACCTCCGACGGCAAGATCCGCACCT
>JAJXXG010001310.1 GCA_021781255.1 Acidobacteriota bacterium | reverse complement strand
CTTGTGTTGGAAGAGAGTACGGGTTGCGCCCACTCACGCACATCTGCAAAACTGGCGATGGTTCTCTTGTGATGGTTCTTCACTTTCTTATCCAGGGCCGCGTGCAGGGGGTTGGATTCCGCTGGTTTGTGCAGCGCGAGGCCAGCGAACTCGATCTGCGCGGCTGGGTGCGCAACACCGAGGACGGCGACGTGGAGGTGGTGGCGGCGGGCGAACCCGGCGACCTGGACGAATTGCGCGCCAGTCTCCGCCGCGGCCCTCGCGGCGCCCGCGTGGACCGCCTGGTCGAGCATCCTTTGAAAGAGAGCGAAGCCGAAAACCTCAACTCGTTCCAAATCGACGGTGCATGGTAAAAAGCAGAGAACAGAGATCAGTTTTTTCCGTTCGAGAACGCAATGCATAGCTCAGGGCGCATCGCTGCTCCCTGCTTCCCGGCCCCAGGCGATAAACTGTGAACTGATCACTGAAAACTGAAAACTCAAAATAGATCGGAACACTGCCATGCCGGATGGAAAAAAGCCTGTCAATGTAGAGGACCTCAAGAAACTGGTACGCACCGTACCGGATTTTCCCAAGCCGGGGATTCTTTTTTACGACATCACTACGGTCCTGAAGGACAAGACGGGCTTCGCGCAGCTCATCGACGCGCTCGCCGCGCACTACATCGAGCGCAAGATCGATCTGATTCTGGGCATCGAGGCGCGGGGATTCATCTTCGGGCCGGCGCTGGCCTACCGGCTCAACGCGGGCTTTGTCCCCGTGCGCAAGCCGCACAAGTTGCCTGCTCCGGTGGCGCGCGAAACCTACGACCTGGAATACGGCTCCGATACGCTGGAGATCCACAAGGACGCGATCGCGCCGGGACAAAGCGTAGTGCTGGTGGACGACCTGCTCGCCACTGGCGGCACCATGGAGGCCACCGTCAAGCTGGTGAAGCGGTTGGGCGGCGTGATTGCCGGACTGGGCTTTGCCGTGGAGCTCGATTTCCTGAATGGCCGCGAGCGCTTCAAGGAGTACGACGTCTTCAGCCTGCTGCACTACAACGAGTAAGCTGGCGACTTAGAGCGGCCGTAGGCTGAGGACGCGCTACAGCGCGTCCTCCGGCACCTTTTCCGATTCCTGCCCGCCGCTGTTGTTGCTCTCGGGATCTTCCTGGAACATCTGCGCGTCGGCAAACCGGTAGCCGACATATACATCGGTCAACAGGTAGCGGGGATTGGAGGGGTCGTCTTCAATCTTCTTGCGCAACTGGCGGACGAAGGTGCGCAGATACTCGACCTCTTCGCGGCAATCTGCGCCCCACACCGCGGTCAGCAGCTTGGCGTAGGTGACCACGCGGCCCGCGCGGCTCATCAAGCAGTACAGGATATCGAACTCCTTGCGTGTCAGTTTCACCGGCGCGCCGCGCCTGGTCACGAGCCGCTTCACCGGCTCCAGGCGAATCTCGCCGATCTCGATGGGCGCGTCCTCGGGCCGCGCAGGGGCGCGCACGCGGCGCACTGCGCTGCGGATGCGCGCAATCAGCTCCCGCGTGCTGAATGGCTTGGTCACGTAGTCGTCGGCGCCCAGGTCAAGCGCTTCCACTTTGTCCTCTTCCTGGTCGCGTACCGTCAACATCAACACAGGCAGGCGCGGCGCGAAGGCGCGAACTCTCTTGAGTGTCTCAATGCCGCCGATGCCTGGCATATTGATGTCAAGAAGCACGGCATCGTAGGCCGCCGAGCGCAGTGCCTGCAGCGCCTCTTCGCCGCGCGATGCCTCGGCTACCTGAAAACCGAGTTCCAGAAGCGGAGGCCGCAGCGCCCGGCGGATGGCCGGCTCGTCGTCCACCACAAGTATGCGGATGCCTGGTTCCATCATCACGAACTCCTACCCTCCTTTATAAGCGGAATGGCTGCGAAGAATGTAGTGCCTTGCTCTTCATCGCTGGTCACCCAAACATAGCCTCCATGAACCTGCGCGGCTCGCTTGGCCACTGAAAGGCCGATACCCGTGCCGGGAGCGCGGTTCGAATAGGTCGAGGAGCGATAATAGCGGTCGAAGATTCGCTCGCGGTCCGCCATGGGAATCACCGGCCCGTAGCTATTCACTGAAAAAATCACCTCAGACTTGGCTGCCAGCGCCCGGATAGTGATGGTTGTGCCGAAGTTGGAATACTTGCACGCGTTGTCAATGTATTGAGTCAGCAGCATCACCATCAACTGCCGGTCGCAACGCAGCACCAGATCCTCGTCTTCGATGTCTACAGCAACTTTCATGCTGGCCAGCCGGTCTTTAAGCCCCGCCAGGATCTCTTCAATCAGCGTGCCTACGCTTACTGGCTCAACGTGGATCGCAACGTCGCCTCCATCCAGGCGGGCTGTTGTCAGCAGGCGGGTGGTCAGATCGTTCAGCAGCCCCGTCTGCTCGTTGATCAGCTCCACCAGATCCGCCTGCCCCGGCGAAAGGTGTCCCATCTCATTCAGGCCGGTCGAAGCCGCGCGAATCGCCGTCAGCGGAGTCTTGGACGCATGTGCCAGGCTGTCGAGCACCGTGGCGCGAAGCTGCTCCGTGCGGCGCTCTGTTTCGATGCGGCTCTCGTTGGCAAAGGCGCGATAGCGGTCGAAGGTAATCGCAATCAGCGAGGCGATCGCGTTGTTGGTCAGAGGGTTGGTTTCGCCGCGCACCACAAGGCTGCCTACAGGCACTGCCCCGAGGCGCACCACGCGCCGGCCAATCCCCGTTTCCGGATCGTCGTCTGAAGTCTCAAAGTAGTACACGTTCCGCGCCAGCTCCTGCGGGTCCACGACCCAGTATCCTGCCTGGTACACATCGTGCAGATCGGCATCGAACAGAGCCACTGCTTCAAGACCGAAGATATCCTGCACCAGTTCTGCAAGTTGCGGCCCCGGTTCCATATGGAGATTCAATTGCAGCGTCCGCCGCGTGAACTCGTAGAGATCGTGCATCTGCTCGCTCTGCGCCTCGGCGTCTCTCGCGTGGGCGGTTACGCCGGCGGAAAGACGGCTCACGGTGAGAGACACAAGCACAAATACCAGCAAGGTGATTGAATTGGCAGGGTCCATCGCCATGGCAAGCTGAGCCTGCCGCGCCGTGAACCAGCTCTGCGCCACCACCGCTGAAAGCGAGACAATCACGGCCTGCCAAAACCCGCAGAGCAACGCGGTGGGCACCACAATCATCAGGTAGAGCAGAACTGCCACAGGCAGCAGCTCGCTGGACCAATGCGCCAGCCCCGCCACCAAAACTACGCCCACAACTCCCAGCGCAGACTCCAGCGTGAACAGGAGCAGCCGCGCGCCGGAGCCGCGCGAACGCCCTGGCCTGAAGACGGAACGAGAGAGATAGCTCTGAGATAACCAGGCACTCATTTTTCAATCTCGCAATCACCGTGAATTACTGTCTGGCGTAAGAATCAAAAGGCCGGGAACCCTCGCTGACGCGTGAGAATCAGAGGAAAAGCCCTGGCCGACTACCCTCCGCTCTCTCGTTTTCATGGGATATATGCCGGGGCAAAGCGGAATTGCCAGTCGTTCCAGCGTCTGCGCAACGAAAATTAAAGTTTAGCAGGTTCTTTAGACGATTTTTATACTTCCCACTAAAGCGCAAGTTCCTCCAACTGCCAAAATCTGCGAAGAAAAGCTATGTGTGCTCTCTAGCGCCGCCTTGAAATCTATTTTTTACTTTCCTCATATTTTCTTTATGCTCTGTTTGCATTACTAGTGTTAGTTCGCTTCAACCACCTACGGCACCGACTAACAAACGCGATTGCCAGCCTTGACGCTGTTAACGTGAACGGCACTTAAGCGCATCGCCCTAAAGCCTCAACATGTCGACGCACGGCTTCTCTGACGATGCGGTCGGCGGTTCTTCCGGAACCAATTTCATCTCGCGTCATTCACAAATTTTTCTGGAGGTATTGTGCAGATGTACTTCAACGCGAAGGTCGTAATTCAATCGATCACCGGAGTTGCCATGGCAATCGCGCTCATGGCTTGCGCGCAAACGCCAGCCGCGGCTGGACAGACTCCGGCTCCTGCTGCCGCGCCGCCGTCCGCCCCGCTGTCCACCTTTGTTCTCACGGGCCCGCTTACGTGGCAGCCGCCGGCGACCTTCGATGCCGGACCGTTGGGCAAGCTGTCCGTCAACGGCATTGTGACCGGTTTCGCGCAGTTCCAGAACAATCCCGTGCCGGGAGACGACAACGCACAGGCCACTCTCAGCAACGGCGAGATCTTCATTCAAAAGGCAGACGGAAAGCTGCAGTACTTCATCCAGGCGGGCGTTTATACCATGCCAACGCTCGGAGCGCCTTTTCTTAACGCCCAAAACACCGTGAACAATTTCTATGGGCCTGTTCCGGTTGCCTTCATGAAGCTGCCGGTTGGAAAGACCACCTCGTTCGAAATTGGCCAGCTTCCCACGCTGATGGGCGCCGAGTCCACCTTTACCTACCAGAACTTCAACATCGAGCGCGGCATCCTTTGGGGCCAGGAAAACGCCATCAATCGCGGCCTTCAGGTGAATCAAACCCTGGGGAAATATCTCACCGCATCGTTAAGTTGGAACGACGGCTACTATTCCGACCGCTACTCGTGGCTTTCAGGCTCGGTGACATTCACCAAGGGGCCTCATACCCTGGTGTACGACGGAATGGGGAACCTCGGGCAGACTGTCTATCAAACAGCCGCTACGCCGATCCAGAACAACAGCTATATGCACGTGGTGATCTATACGTACACCAAGGGTCCGTGGATCGTTTCGCCTTACTTCCAGTACAGCAACTTGCCGGCCAACCTGGCGGTAGGCGTCCCCAAGGCCACATCAGCGACGGGCGGCGCGTTTAACCTTAGCTACGCCTTTAAGAGCGGCTTCTCGTTTCCGGTACGGGTGGAGTACCTCACGAGTTCGGGCAGTGCGACCGACGGATCGATCAATTTGCTGGGATTTGGGCCCGGTAGCTCAGGCACCACTTTCACCGCGACGCCAACCTACCAAAAAGGAGGCATGTACCTACGCGGCGATCTCGGGTGGGTGCATGCCTCGAGCTTCGCTCCCGCCTCGACGTATAACCCGGGATCGGCCTTTGGCCCGACGGGAACAGATGCGGACCAATTTCGCGGCGTACTTGAATTCGGCTTCATCTTTGGCGGCAACGTTACTGAGAAATAGCATCGGGGCCGGAAGCCTGTACGAAATGAAAGCGTCTTGATTCCGGGAACTCGATGCTCAGCCGTGAGATCGCAGGGAACAAGAAGAAATGACGCCTCCTAATGAGGTCTCTTCATTTCATCTTTATCGATGCAACTTTAGTATTCAGCTAATTCCTACTGCTTACTCTCACCGTCCAGGAGAGTAATGCGGATAGGGGCAAGCAAGACGAACTTCCCGGGGGCCAGTCGCCGGGACCAGCCAAACGAAATTCCAATCTCAGGAGAATGCTCATGGCAGATCAGAAAGCACCTCAAATGCAAGCCACCCTGGGCCTTACCGGGTTGACCAGCAATGCAATGGCTCTCATCGCCCCCGGCGCCTTCCTTTGGCTCACATTCTTCATCCAGGCCACTACAGGCGTTTCCGGTCAGCCATCGACCGCGCCCGCCATGTGGATTGGCATCTTCGCGGCGCTGGTCCTTTGCCTGGCCACGGCCGTCGCCTACGCTGAGATTTCCAAGCTCTATCCCGGCACAGGATCCAGTTACTACTACGCCGAGCAGGCCATGCTCTCCAAGGACAAGGCGTTCAAATACGCTCGCGTGGCCAAGTTCGTCGTTGGCTGGGGTTCGCACCTTTACTACTGGATCTATCCCGGTGTGATGGTCGCTGTCACCGGCATCTTTGTCGGCTACGTGGTCGGGTTCCTCTATCCGAACTTCATGAGCGGATCGAATCCCGGTCCCGTCTTCATGGCCCTGGTAGCGATTGTCTTCTCCTACTTTGTTGCCTGGATCGCCTCCAAAGGCGCTGGCGCATCGACCGCAGTCAACATCGCCATTAACATTGTGCAGATTTCAGCGCTCGTGGTCTTCAGTGTTCTGGCTCTGGGCTATCGCGCCAACCACCCTTCGGGTGCCCCCGGTTTCCAATACGACGGCCAAACGCTGGCGACTTATAGCTACCAGTTCGCCACCAATCCTAAAGATGGCTCGATCATCCGCGACGCCAGTGGTACGCCTCTGCCGCTCCTGGATAAGGCCGGCAAGCCGGTTCCCTTCCAGATTACTTACCCAACCACTGATTCCAGCGGCAACTTCCTCACCCATCCCAACGCAGCCTCTGTAGTTAGCGTGCATAAACTCAGCTTCATGTTTATTCAAGCTACGGTTGCGATTCTGATTCTGGTCGGCTTTGAATCGGTTACCTCGATGGGAGGC